>JAUYMQ010000183.1 GCA_030698575.1 Deltaproteobacteria bacterium | reverse complement strand
GAACCCCTGAAATCATGGGCCATTTTGCCTCCCGGTCCCGGGGTGGGAATGCGGCATCTGGCACGGTTGTTGCTCTCTTGTTGCCCTCGAGGACGGGATGGGCAGCAAGACCGCCCTGCGGAGGGCCCGCACAAAGGGCGCACGGATTGGGCTCAAGTTCCCGCGGCTATTCCCGAAAAAGGTGATTGAACGGGGGATCCTTGGACACTCCTTTTTGTCAGGTCGATCGTCAGAAGCGGGCCCGATGAAGCGTCGCGTGCCATCGGGCCGCTCCAGGGAGAGCGCATGTTTTTCAAGCTGAACAAGGCACGGCCGGTCATCGGGCTCGACATCGGATCACACGCCGTGAAGGTGGTGGAGCTCCGGCCGGGAAGGCGGGGATATCAGCTCGTCAATCTCGGCACAGCGAGCCTTCCTCCCGAGGCGATCGTCGACGGCGCGCTTCTAAATTCAGGCGCGATCGTCGAGGCAATCCAGAACGTTCTCGTGAACAACAACATCAAGACCAAGGATGCCGTCGTGGCCGTTTCCGGCCATTCGGTGATTATCAAGAAGATCAGTCTTCCCGCGATGACCAAGGAAGAGCTCGAGGAGCAGATCCAGTGGGAGGCGGAGCAGTACATCCCCTTCGACATCAACGACGTGAATCTCGATTTCCAGATTCTTTCGAACGGGTTCGAGTCGGACGGAAAGATGGATGTTCTGCTCGTCGCGGCGAAGAAAGAGCTGATCAACGACTACGTCAACGTGATCACGGAAGCGGGCTTGCGGCCCACGGTGATCGACGTTGAAGCCTTCGCCGTCGAGACGATGTTCGAGAAGAACTACGCCGCGAATCAGGACGAGACTGCGGCCCTGGTGAACATCGGGGCCTCGATCGTGAACATCAACATCGTGAAAAACGGGCTCCCCGTCTTCACCCGGGACATCTCGGCCGGCGGGAACCAGTATACGGAAGAGATCCAGAAAACCCTGCACGTGAGCTTCCAGGAAGCCGAGGCAATCAAGCTGGGCGGTACGCCTTCGCTGGCCGGCAAGGAAATCCTGCCCGAGGAGGTTGATCGGGCGATGCGCGGCGTTTCCGAAACGCTGGCCGCCGAGATCCAGCGCTCCATGGAGTTCTTCGGCGCCACGGCGCCGGAGGATCGCGTGTCCAGGATCATCCTCAGCGGCGGTTGCGCCCAGATGTCTGGCCTTCCGGAGATTATCGAGGAAAAGACACGCGTTCCGGTCGAGATCGCGGATCCGTTCCGCCAGATCGAGTGTGACGGGAAGATGATTGACGAGGACTATCTGCGCGAGGTCGGGCCGTCCATGTGCGTGGGCGTCGGGCTGGCGCTCCGCACGGCGGGGGCGTGACATGATCAGCATCAATTTACTTCCCGTAAGGGAAGCCAAGAAGCGGGAGACGGAGCTCAAGCAGGCCCTCGTCATTGGCGGGGTCCTGGGCGGAACGCTCCTCCTCATCATCGCGATCCACGTGGTAATCGTGGGGCGCATCTCCTCCGTCAACAGCCAGGTCCAGACAACCCAGGCCGAGATCGATGAGCTGAGCAAGGTCATCGGGAACGTTGCGGAGTACAAGAAGAGCAAGGCGGACATCGAGGAGAAGCTCACCATCATCAAGACGCTTGAAGCCAACCGCGGCGGGCCGGTTCGCGTTCTTGACGAGATAGCGAGCCGCCTTCCCGAGAAGGTCTGGCTCACGCGCCTCAACGAGAGTAACGGCTCTCTCTCGGTCGAGGGCCTGTCTATCGATAACGAAACGATCGCCGCATACATGATAAAACTCGAGGAATCACCCTATTTCGAGAACGTCGAGCTCGAGCGGAGCGAACTGGAAGAGGGCGGGCCGGTGAAACTCAACCGGTTCACGATCAGCTGTTCGGTCGCGATCCCGGGAGTTCCGGAGGAGGCTGAAAGTGGCGCTTGACATGGACAAGATCAAGAAGCTGCCGAAGCAGCAGAAGCTCGCGCTGCTGGCCTGCGCCTCGGTACTGCTCCTGGTCGCTTACTGGTTCGCAATGTTCGATGCCAAGCGGCAGGACCTGAATGCATCGAACGACAAGCTGGGGCAACTCCAGGTTCAGCTGGCCGAGAATCGCACGCTGGCCGCCGATCTTCCGCGATTCGAGAATGAGTTGAAGCGCCTCAACGCGGAGCTCACCGAAGCGCTCATGCAGCTTCCGAACGACAAGGAACTGCCGGTGCTGCTGACAGACATCACGACTCTGGGAAAGAACGCGGGCCTCGAGTTCAAATCCTTCATTCCGCAGCCGGAAGTGAAGAAGGGATTCTACGCCGAGGTGCCGATCAGCATCGTGCTGAACGGCGGCTACCATGATCTGGCGAAATTCTTTGACGAACTCTCAAGACTCAACCGGATCGTGAACGTGCAGAGCTTCAGCGTGGACAACGTCGAGGTAAGCCCGAATGCGGTCATGCTGACGATTAGCGGGGTGGCCACGACTTTCCGCTTCGTCAATGACGCGGAACTCGCGGCGGACGAGGCAGCGGCAGCCGCTGCCGCCGGCGCCTGATCCCAGACGCCGTTGCGGACTCAAGAGACGGGGAGCGAGATGGCACGAAACAATAAAATGGAGAACCGCCGGAGCCGATGGAGCTGGGGCTGTGCCGCAGCGTTCGCCATCGCAATGATCGCCATCCTTCCTGGTTGTGGTGGCTCTGAAGGTCCGGCGTCAGATACGCCGGCTGCCACCGACGAGGTGGCGAAGACCGCTCCAGCAACCAAAACGGTTCAGGAAGCGGCTCTGCAGGCCGAGTACAGGTACGAATCGGCGAACAAGCCGGACCCTTTCCGCCCCTTCATTCTCCTTCGTGAATCCTCGAAGGTCGCGGAAAGCCCGCTCCGCCGGTATGACCTCGCACAGCTTCAACTGACGGCCGTCGTCTGGAACGTGGAATTGCCCAAGGCCATGGTCGCGGACCCGACCGGTCGCAGCCATGTCATCCAGATCGGATCGGACATTGGCAAGAACCGGGGCATCGTGACTAACATCGGGGACCGTGAGGTCCGGGTCAAGGAAACCTATATCGATTATCTGGGACACGAGAGCCAGAAGAGCGTGACCCTGAAGATCGTTCAGCCCGATCTGTATGGGGAGGAAAGCTGATGAGCAACAGGGGGAGGTTTGAAAATATGGGCTCCTTCGTCGAAGGTGGCGTTGCTCGGGGCCTTCTGTCCCGCGTAGCCGCGCTCTTCATCATTGCGGCGTGCCTGACGCTCCTTTTGGGCGCCAGTGCGTACGCGAAGGACGAAACAGGCGCCGGCCCGAAGGCCTCCGCCCTCGGTTCCGACAACGACGCCACCGTCATTGATCGCGTCGAGATTACGAAGGAGGGCGACAGGACGAGCATTCGCGCCTATGCGAACCGGCCGGTGTTCTTCTTCGCCGTCCGGCAGCAGGATCCGCCGGCGGTGATCCTCAACCTGGCGGGAACGCAGATCGCCAAGCCCATCGCCCCCTTCGAGGTCGACGGCGAGCTGGTGGACAAGGTGTTCGTCACCCAGACGGCTTCCAAGAAGCAGTCGAGCCGCATCCTGGTCACGCTGAAGCGGGAAGTGCACTACGAGGTCCACCAGAAGCCTGACGGCCTCGTGATGGAGGTTTCGGCGGAAGCGGCCGAGGACGATCTGGCTCCGGAGCCCTCAGCGGCGAAGTCCGGCCTCGATACCACAGACATCGGCGGCGCTGAGACGGATGCCCTCGCGAAGATCGGCGCTACGCCCGCGAAGACGGAAACCGAGGCTGAGGCTTCCGGGAAAGAATCGCCGCAGGCCGTGCAGGTCACGAAGGCGGAGCCTTCAGAAGCGCCCGCTACCCGTGATCTCGCTCTTCCGGAAGCGACTGAATTGACTGCGGTCAGCGTCGACAAGGCAGCTACCGGCACGCAGGTGGCCGTCGAGCTGAACGGCCGCGCGAGGAGTTTCGATTTCTTCACGCTCGACAATCCGAGCCGGCTGGTGGTCGATGTCTTCGGCGTTCAAGAGGCGAGCGGGAAGCGATTGATACCGGTTGGCGGCCCCGAAATCGGCAGCGTCCGGATCGGGCCCCATCCCGGCAAGGTGAGAATTGTCCTGGATCTCGACGACGAAAGCGCGCCCTACGCCATTGAGCCCGCGGGGAGCACGCTTCTGATCGCCTTCGGAGATCGTTCGAAGAACATCGCGAGCGCGATTCCTGCAGCGACCCCGGTGGCGGCCCAGGTGACGGAGATCGCCCCTGAAGCTGCTCCCCGGCCCGTTAAGCCGGAGCCCTTTAAGGAGGAGCGCACCGCCGCTGCAATCACGCCGGAGACGGAGAACCCGGCGCTGCCCGATCTCGAGGCCTCGGAGCCGATCGTGCCGCTGGCGACGCCGGTGATGGCTGCTCTGGACACGGAGGCGGCGTCCGAGATCGATCCGGACGAGATCCGGAATCCCAACGAAGGGGTCCTGACCGAAAGGCCCGAGATCAGCCTCGGCTTCCGGCCCGGGAAAGTCTACCACGGCAATCTGGTTTCACTCGACTTCAAGGATGCCGACATCCAGAACATTCTCCGCCTCATCGCGGAGGTCAGCGGACTTAACGTGGTTGCGGCCGAGGACGTCGCCGGCGCAGTTACCGTGCGCCTGGTAAATGTCCCCTGGGATCAGGCGCTGGACGTGGTGCTTGCGAGCCGGCAGCTCGGCTACATCCGGACCGGGAACATCCTCCGGGTTGCGCCGGCCGAGCGCCTCAAGGCCGAGGAGGCCCAGTATCTTGCCGATCGTCGGTCGGTGGAGAAGCTGGAAGACCTCATGGTCAAGCTCGTTCCGATCAACTACGCAAAAGTGACCGATGCGCAGGAGCAGGTGGAGAGCCTTCTGTCCGACCGTGGTTCGTCCAACGTCGACATCCGGACGAACACGCTCATCATCAAGGACATCCCGACGGTGATCGAGCAGGCGGTCAAGCTCGTTCGACGGCTCGACACGCAAACCCCCCAGGTCCTGATCGAGGCGAAGATCGTCGAAGCCAACCTCGACTTCGCGAAAGAACTGGGAATCATGTACACGGCCGACTTCCTGAACGCTGACATCGGCAACGGGAAAAACGCCGCTAGCGACAACGTCAATTTCGGGAACCGGGTGGTGAACTCGGGCACGAGCCCGTCGGGATCCAGCCTCTTTTCCGGCGCCCTTCCCATTAAAGGGATGCCGACCGGTGTCGCTTCCGGCTCTTTCACGGCGCTGAAGGATCAGCTCGACGTGGACGTCACGATCCAGGCGCTCGAGAGCTCCGGTAACGGCCGCGTGATCTCGAGCCCGCGGATCATCACGCTCGATAACAAGGAAGCCAAGATCCAGCAGGGCATCTCCATTCCCTTCCAGACCACCGAGGAGGGGGACACGAACCTCGAGTTCATCGATGCGGATCTCTCGCTCACGGTGACGCCACACGTGACGAGCGACAGGTCGATCATCATGAAGATCAAGGTGGCCCGGAACGCGCCGGACCTCTCGGTACCAACGGCGACGGGCGACCCCGCGATCGCCAAGAACGAGGCGACCACGGAGGCTCTGGTGAAGGATGGGCAGACGGTCGTGATCGGCGGAATCTACGTCGTCGACAAGGCCGCGAACAACATGTCCATTCCGTACCTGAACCGTGTTCCGGGCTTCCAGTGGCTTTTCCGGAACTACAGCGTTTCCGACAAGAAGAAGGAACTCATCATCTTCGTGACGCCGAGAATTATCGGTGGGGAGGCGGGAGCGGCCTGAGCCTTTCTGGAAGGCCGGTCCGCCCTCGTCTCGGGATGATGCTTCCCGCGGGGAAACAGCCTGGAACTGCGAGACGGGGCGGCCGCGGCCGCCCCGTCGCCATTTCACGGCATCGCCGGGAGGGAGGATCGACCGCCCCCTGTCGCGATTGCTTCGCCCTGGCCGCCCGCCGTGGTATCTTCCCGGAATGACGCCAGGACCCGATGCCGCCGCGAATCGGTTCGACAATGTGGTCATAACGGGGTTCATGGGAACGGGGAAGAGCGTCGTCGGCCGGGCGCTCGCCAGGCGCCTTGGATACGCGTTCATTGACTCTGATGAGCTCGTCCGCGAGCAGGCCGGCAAGGACATCCCCGCCATCTTCACGGAGGAGGGCGAGGCAGGCTTCAGAGAGCGCGAGAGCAGGGCGATCGCGTCGCTCAAGGGAAGGTCGAGGTTGGTGCTGTCGACCGGCGGAGGAGCGATGACGGACCCGGCGAACGTGGCCGCCCTTCGCGGGCTCGGCCCCATCGTTCTTCTCGAGGCCTCGCCGAAGACGATTCTCCGGAGAGTCGGCGGCGGCGGTGACCGTCCCATGCTCGCGGGGGCCCGGACGCAGGAATTGCGTCTCCGGCGCATTCGCGAGCTGCTCTCCGCCCGCGCTGATGCCTACGCGCTCGCCGACACCACGGTCGGTACCGATCGGCTGGGGGTGTCCGGCACCGCCAGCGCCGTTATCGAAGCGCTGGAAAACTTGCCTACACGGCGGGGGAAGACTCGGGCCGCCCGAACCGACAGGGGGAGGGACCATGCAGGGTGAAGCAGCGAAGCCGCTGAGGGTCAGCCTCGGCGATCGCTCATACCCCATAATCTTCGCGGCCGACGGCCTGGCTGGTTTCGCTGATTCCCTGAGCCGCGTGATCTCTCCGCGCCGTGTCGCCGTTGTGACCAACCGGCGCGTCGCGCGCCGCTACTGGCGCCGGGTCAAGTCGGGGCTGGAGAAGAGGGGATACTCCCCGATCCAGTGTCTCGTTCCCGACGGCGAGCCCGCCAAGACCCTGACCGTCGCCGAGGAAGTGATCGGCCGGCTCATCGAGGCGCGCCTCGATCGCGATTCGGCCGTCATCGCACTGGGCGGCGGGGTGGTGGGCGACCTCGCTGGTTTCGTCGCCGCGGTATTTCTGCGAGGGGTCCCCTACGTACAGGTGCCGACGACCCTCCTGGCGCAGGTCGACTCTGCCGTCGGGGGAAAGACCGGCGTCAATCACCGGCTCGGCAAGAACTTGATCGGAAGCTTCTACCAGCCGCGCCTCGTCTACTCCGACATCGAGACGCTGCGCACCCTTCCGAAGCGCGAGCTTCGCGCGGGCATGGCGGAGGTCATCAAGTGCGGCGTGATCCGCGACGCCGATCTCTTCGGCAGGCTCGAAAAGCAGATGCCGCGCATACTGGCGGTTGATGCGGGCGCGCTCGTTCCGGTCATACGCCGTGCCTGTCAGCTCAAGGCGGCTGTTGTTGCAGCCGACGAACTCGAATCCGGAGTGCGGGCGATCCTCAATTTCGGCCATACCTTCGGGCATGCCATTGAGGCGCTGACTGAGTACCGGAAATACAAACACGGGGAAGCGGTGGGTATCGGAATGATCATGGCGGGGCGAATCTCAGCCCGCCTGGGCCTGTGCAGCGCCGACGCCCCCGCGAGAATTCTCGATCTGGTGCTGGCGGCCGGCCTGCCCACGAAGCCGCCCCAGTTCGGCCGAAGGGCCTGGGAACGCGCCGTTGTAGCGGACAAGAAGCGGCGCGGGAAAGAAATCCGGTTTGTGGGGGTCCGGCGCATCGGCCGCTGCGAGATCGTCCAGATTTCCGTGAAGGAGCTGCTCGACACGCTTGATCTCGAAGGGAGATCCATCTAGTTTCGGCATCACGCGCGGGGCCCGGCCGCATCCTATATATAGGGGCGCGCCCCCGCGCATTGCCCCAGGGGGAGCGGAACGCGATCCTCTCTCGTTCCGCAAGTTCTAAATGCCTGAAAATACAAGCGATATCGATCAACATATCGAACGGTACCGGAAGCTCCTCGAGCGGGATCCGAACTCGCGCGTCTTCGCGCCCCTGGCGGAGGCTTGTCGCAAGGCGAACCGGCTCGAGGAAGCCCTCACGATCGCCCGGACCGGCGTGGCGATCCACCCGGCTTACGCCAGCGGTCGCGTGGCGCTGGCACGGGCTCAGCTTGCCCTGGACCGGCACGATGAGGCGGCAGGCGAACTGGTCGAGGCCATCTCGCATGCACCTGAGAACGCGCTGGCGCACCGGCTCCTTGGCGAGGCGCGCGTTCAGCTGGGCGACCTCGAAGGCGCCTTCGAAGCCTTTGCCCGCGCGCTCGCGCTGAACCCCGACGACGAGGAAGCGCGCCAGGCTCTGGCCGGGATCGAGCCCGCACCCACACCGGTGGTCGTCGAGACCCCGGCCGCAACGGCGGTCCCCGGGCAAGCGGCCGAGGAGCCCGGGACGTTCGCCGAGGCGAAGGCGGCCGACGAAACTCCCGAGCCGGCCCTCGAAACGGATGCGCTTCCGACTCCCTGGTGGGAAGATGCAAGCATCCAGGCGGCTCCCGACGGAGCGGAGGCGTCTGGCGACATCGAAGCGCGCGACCCTGTTCCGACGTCCGCTGAGCCGGAAGCAGCCGAGCCGGACACAGCCGATTCGATCGTTTATCAGGAGGCCGTTCCGGACTCGATACCGCTTCTTGATCTCCCCTCCGATTCCGATTTGCCGGAGGACGAACTCACTCTCGATCTCGAGCCGGTCGGCCCGGGCGCTTCCGCCCCCGCTGATACGTTTGCCGAGGCGCTCGTGGAGACGGCGCCGAATCTGACGGAGGCCGACAGCATCTGGGAGGAACAGTCGGGTCCGGAGGTGGATGCCGAGCCGCCGGATTTCGGGCCGGCAGAGGTCATGTCAGACAACATGTCAGACAACATGTTAGACAACATGGAAGAGGACCCTTCCGGGGTGGTATTGCTCGAGGATGAGCTGCCCGAGATCGAGGCGAACGACGAGGTGACCGTCAAGGAGGGCGCCGCGGGAGAATTTGCGCATGACGCAGTCTGGCCCCTCGACGATGCGGACCTGACGGGAGGCGTCCGCGCCGGGGACGTGGAATTCGAAATGGACC
>JAUYMQ010000178.1 GCA_030698575.1 Deltaproteobacteria bacterium | reverse complement strand
GGGCCGCCAGCCGAAGGTCCGCTGATAGTACGGGTGCTCCGGGATGCTCAGGTAGTGCACGCCGACGCCGATCTGCTGGGCGGTCATCGCGTCCAGGAAGCGGTCGCGGGAGATGCCCGCGAGCGCCTCGTCGATCGTGATTTGGAAGAGATGATAGCCATGCCGCGTGTCGGGTTCGGGCTGGGCGGGCAGCCCGATCGGCAGGCCCGCGAAGGCGTCCATGTAACGGCCCCAGAGTTCCTGCCGGCGCTTCCAGTTGGCCTCCACGCGACTCAGCTGGTGGATGCCGATCGCGGCCTGCAAGTCCGTCATGTTGTACTTGAAGCCCGCCTCCTCCACGTAGTAGTGCTTGTACCCGGAGTCGGAGAAGCGCTTCCACGCGTCCCGGCTCAGGCCGTGCAGGCCCAGGATCTTGATGCGCTCGATCTTCTCACGGTCCCGGCTCAAGACCATGCCGCCTTCGACCGTGGTGAGGTTCTTCGTCACGTAGAAGCTGAACACTCCGAACTCGCCGATGGTGCCGGCCTTCCGGCCCTTGTATTCGGTCTCGATCGCGTGGGCGCAGTCCTCGATCACCGCGAGGTTGTGCGCCCGGGCGAGGTCCATGATGCTCCCCATGTCACAGGGGCGACCGGCGAAGTGCACCGGCAAGATGGCCCGGGTACGTGGGGAAATCTTCCTCGCGATCTGCAGGGGATCGATGTTGCCGCCGAGGGGCTCGACGTCTGCCAGGACCGGCGTCGCTCCGGCGTGGATGATGGCGTTGGCGGTGGCGCAGAACGTCAGAGGCGTCGTGATGACCTCGTCGCCAGGCTGGAGGCCCAGCGATAGGCAGGCTAGGTGCAGGCCAGCCGTGCACGAGTTCAACGCCGCGGCATACGGCATGTCCTTGTAGCTGGCGAAGGCCTTTTCGAACTGGGCCACCTTGGGGCCCGTGCCGGGCCAGCCGCGCATGATCGAATCGACGACTTCCTTGATCTCGGGCTCCTCGATCATCGGAGAGCCGAAGACGAGAAACTCTTCGCGAACAGGCTCGTACGGTTTTTCGCTATCCCGCATGATTCGCTCCTTGGTGTTTCGGCGCCCCGACGATGATCTCCAGCTCGGCCTCCCCCTTCCAGGAAATGTCCGAGTAGGAGGGCTCGAGAAGAGGGCGGGCGGACGCCGCCGGCGAGGCCGGCTGGGGGTGATGGATTCGGAGCGTCAGCGGCGGTTGCCCCACCGCCGCCGCACCTGCCAACTTCAGCCAGACACGAGCTCCAGCGGTGTGAACCGACTCGAAGCGGAGCGCGCGCCGCTGGCGGAACCACTGGACGATCTCCGCCGCTCTCCCGAACCAGACGCGGTGGGTCTGCATCTGTTCCAGCAGCCGCAGGTAGAAGTCGCCCCAGAGTCTCTCAGGCGAGAGGCTCCGGGTATGCCAGTTCACTGTCAGCGCGCCCCCGAACCTCGCAGCGGACTGGATCAGTCGCTTGCACGCGTCCAGAGCCTCCGCTTCGGGGAGATTCAAGTGAGCGGCATAGAACATTGCCGTGTCCTGAATGGTGAGCGGAAGCTCGAGCAGGCTCTGCGCCGTGAGGGGGCAGAACGCCTGGGGCGTGCCAGCCCGAAAGCCGATCGTGTTGTTGTAACCGAAGGTCGAATCGTAGGAGAAGCCCGCCTCTTCCAGGATCCGGGGCGAGTCCTCGGAGAAGTACAGCCAGTGCATCCGCACGCCGACCTCGGCGGGTCCGGTGATGTCGGTGATGCGGCTCAGCTCCGCGCGCCCCTTCCCCGGATCGCGCCATGCGTCGAGCCCGTGAAGCCCGATCTCGCAGCCGCGGCCGATCAGCTCGAGGGCGTGTGCCCGGGTCTCCACGAGATCGTACTTGGCCGCCCGGCGTCCCGGCGCCGGGCCGGACCCCCGCGTCCCGGGGACGTTCCTATACGGAATGAAGAAGAATGTCGAGCCGAGGTCTTTCTCGAACTCCGCGTACCGATCGAACTCCAGCCAGAAATCGGGCCGCAGACCGAGGTGGACCGCCGGCAGCCAGAAGGCGGCCGACCAGTTCCGGATCAGCTTGCGCCAGGAGAGCCTACCTCGCAGCACGCCCGAGAGCGAGCCGACGAGGGCGCGATAGAGGAACCCCCACATGGTCTGGTCGAACCTGTGCTGGCGGATCCCGACGAAGTCGACGTCGTGCGTGAGGCACGCCATGAAGTCGTAGCCGGGCGGGACAGGCGGGACTTCGACCAGCGGGATGCCTGCGAGCAACAGCTGGTCGCGCAGGATCGAGATATGGAGCTCGAGCGTGGGCACGTGGGCATTCGCCGGCGGCTGCCCTTCGGAGAGCAGAAAGGCGATCTCCTGGAACAGGTCGTACCCGACGCGCACGACCCGCTGCGTCGATTCGCCCACGTCGAGGCCGGCGGGCTCCGACGTCCCTTGCACGCGCAGGCACGGCCGGCCGGTCGGCTGGAACACCAGGACGTCGCCGTACACGGGGAATGCGGCGGCGTCCGACTCGAGCCACAGCTTGCGTTGCTGCGAGTGGACGGTGAGTTTGCGGTCGTGATCGAACGGGATGATTTTCGAGTTGTAGACCAGCACGACCTTGGCGCCCGGATCGCGCGGCACGTCGTCCGACGTGGACAGGACGACGTCGTACTGGCGGCCCGGGACATAGGGCTCCCAGGGCGTCTTGAAGAGCTGGAAGAACTCCTGGGCTGCCCTGATCTCGGTCGGCTTCGAGATGACGCCGATCATGCGCGTCCGCTCCCGAGGGCGCGGGCGCGCGTCCGGCCTCGTTCGCGCGCCGAGGTCGAGCGGGCGGGTGCGGCCCGGTAGCTGCGCAGCAGGTGTTCGAGGACGACCAGGCTGAACAGGATCTTGTGGTTGTCTTGCTGACCGCTCTTGTGGTTCTGGAGCGTGCGGGAGACCGTCTCCGGCCGCAGGAAGCCGTAGATCAGCGAGCCTCGATCCAGGAGGAGGTCGTCCATCTCCTGGGCGAGCGAGGTCCGAAACCAGTCGTCCACCACGTTGACGGCGAATCCCCGCTTCTTCCGACGGATGATCTCGGGAGGCAGGAACAGCCGGCAGACTTGGCGATGGATCCACTTGCGCGTACCGCCCCGGACTTTGAAGGAGGCGGAGAGACGCTCGACGAACTGGACGATCTCCTGGTCGAGATAGGGGACCCGGACCTCCAGACCATGCGCCATCGAGAGCTTGTCGGCGTACATCAGCAGCTCGTCGGGGAGCGAGGACCGGACCTCCAGGAATTGCAGCCCCCCGAGCTCGTCCGTCTGCGCCATGAGGGGCTCGAGATCCTTCCAGCAGTCGAGGATCCCATCGCTCGCGCCGGCCGCGAGAACGTCGCGGTGGAACAGCTCGTCGATGTGCTCACCCGGGACGATGGAGAGCACCCTCTGGTATCGCTCCATGCGCTCGGGGGCGGCCAGGGCATAGAGCCCGCGACGGATCCATTCGGCCCGCGCGAGACCGCCCAGGATCGGGGTCAGCGGGGCGCGCAGCCAGCCCGGCAGGGATCGCCAGGAGGCGCCGTAGCGCACGCCAAGGTGGCGGGTGTAGCCCCCGAACAGCTCGTCGGGGCCTTGTCCCATGAAGACGACCTTGACGTCCTGGCGGGCACGGCGGCAGACGTGGTACATGGGCACGATGGACGAGGAGGCGATGGGCTCCTCGAGCGTCGTCAGGATCGAGGGAAGCGAGGCGGCAAACGTCTCTCGATCGATCTCCAGCGAGGCGTGTCGCGCCCCCAGAAGCTCGGCCGTGTGGGCGGCATCGGACAGCTCGTCGTCCGCGAAGCTCTTGCCGTACCCCACGGTATAGGTGTTTCGCGGGCTTCCATGCTGGTGCATGAGGGCCAGGAGCAGCCCCGAGTCCAGGCCGCCGCTCAGCAGGAGCCCCAGAGGCACGTCGCTGATAAGCTGCCGCTTGATGGCCTGCTTGTACAGATCCAGGAGCTGCTCCTCGGCTTCGGCGTCGCTCGGCATCGGATCGAATGGCTCGGGCTGGAAATTCCACCAGCGCTCGACGATCGGCGCCTCGTTCGCCCGGACGACCAGGCGAGTGCCGGGAGCGAGCTTCCGGATACCCCGCAGGACGGTCAAGGGCGAAGGCGTGTACCGGTAGCGGAGAAAGAGGCTCACCGCGACGGGGTCGATCTCCGGTCGGTCCTCGTCACACACCAGGAGCGGGCGCAGCTCCGAGGCGAAGGTGAGCCGGCCCGCCGTGAGCTTGTAGTAGATCAGTTTGATCCCCATCCGGTCGCGAGCGACGATCAATTGCCGTCGTCGGTCGTCCCAGATGGCGAGGCCGAACATGCCGTTCAGGTGTTCGAGGACGTCTTTTCCCCATTGCTTGTACCCGTGGACGATCACTTCCGTGTCGGACCGCGTGCGAAACACGTGTCCGTACCCCTGCAGCTCCTCCTTGAGCGCGGGGAAATTGTAGATTTCCCCGTTGAAGACCACCCAGACGGACGCGTCCTGGTCGGCCATGGGCTGATGGCCGCCCTCGAGGTCGATGATGGAGAGGCGCCGGAATCCCAGGCCGAGCGGCCCGGCGAAGTGACTTCCCTCGTCGTCCGGCCCCCGGTGAACCATCCGGTC
>JAUYMQ010000176.1 GCA_030698575.1 Deltaproteobacteria bacterium | reverse complement strand
GCCATGGTAGGTCGATCACCATACCGTCCGGAAGCTTCACCGTACCGCCGATCGGCATTGCGGCGACAAACTCGCTTTCGGTTTCTGCGAAGATCTGGTGCACTTGGGCCGGCGGCAGGATCAGCGTGTCACCGGGCTGGTAGCGTACTTCACGATCGGCCACCGTCGCCCGGCCGCTCCCCTTCAGAAACAGGACCACTTCCTCGGTATTATGGCTGTGCGGCGGGGTCGCAGAATTAGCATCCATGCGACCGTGCCACATCTCAACCTGTTGCGCTCCGCTCGTAGGTGTGGCCACACCGGCGATGTGGTTGCCTTGCATGCTGTGGACCTGATTCTGCTCCTTACGAAACACGGACATGATTCAACCTCCCATCATGTACCATCCGGCCTCGCCGCCATAAAGTCCTCGGGGACCGGATCGCTCAGGCATTGCCGCTGAGCGGGCGCCGAGCGACGCAGTTGTCGGGTGGTCAACCTGAGCCGTCTCCAGGCGCCGGGTTGTGGAATGCCAAGATCTAGGCTGGGACATCAACGTAGCTGGATGAACTCTGAGGGGGAGGAACGGGCTGTCCATCAGCCCTGAGGCCCTCGAGGTGAAATTCGATGGCCTCCTTCATTCGCTGTTCGACCTCGTCCCTGGTCGCACCGGTCGCGACGCATCCATCGAGGTCAGGCGAGAATGCGGAGAATCCTGTTCCTGTCGTCTCGATCACAATTAGGTACTTCATCGTTTCGACCCTGCCTGCTTGAGTATACTGCTCAACGTGCCAGGAGCCAAATCGTCATTTGGCTTCCCTGCAATCGTCACGAGGCCCGATTTGCTTGAATGCTTGTATTGTCGATGGCTTCCACGAGTCCGGACGACGTACCATCCTTCGCTCTCAATTCGCCTGGTGATGTCGCGAACCTTCATCGTCTGAACTCGAAATGCTCCCCTTTATTGTTCTCAACGCTCGCGTTCAGCGGCGGTCGCGCGGTACTTTACCGGCGGTGTTCACGACGGCCTCTCGTGCGCGGCCGCCCGCTGGAACGCGTTGTTAGAGGTCGCGAATGCGCCTGCGCGTAACCGTCGAGGAGCCGGCGGATCATGCGCTGGTATTGCGTGCGGTGTTTCCGTGCCTCGCGCTTGAAGAAGTCCACGCTGCGCTTCGAAAGCGCAATCGTGACTTTTACCCCCTCTTCCCGAAATGCAAGCTCCTCGGGAGGTGGCAGGAAATCACTGACGACCTTTATGCGGCCGAGTGGTTCGTCCGTGTACCTGATTCGTCTGCTCATAAATGCGTTTCCCCTTGCGCCAGTAGCCCGCCCCGATGATGCGGATGCGGTCTTCGCGGTATGCAAACCTGACAGTGAGTACGCCGCCGCCGACCGAGCCGAAGCAGTAGAAGCGCTTCTCTTCCTGAGTGCTGTGTGAGGGATCCTCAGCAATCACGCGCTGCGGATCAGCGAAGGCGTACTGTGCCTCCGCAAAAGACACGCCGTGCCTGGCTTGATTATCAAGGTCCTTCTTCGGGTCCCAATCAAAACCGGCCTGTGGCATGGAGCAAGAGTACCAAAGGTAGGAACTGGAAGCCATATAAAAATATGGCCCATGTAAACGAAGCCACCATGACCTCTAACGCTCCGCGTAATCTGCGGGCCGGTTTGGCGCGGACCGTGCGGAAGCACGGGCCGTGACAAGACGGACCGACAGCTTCACGCGGTTGATAGGTGCGCTAGTAGCCAATGAGAAGAATTCCTTCCAATGGCAACCGAAGCCTGGGACTTGCATATAGCGTCTCAAAAAACTTGCACACCCTGTCAAAGTCATTGCTCTTTCGGTAGGTCTTGCGCACTGCAATGGCCAAGTCCCCAACGCCAACCATCATGCAGGCCTGAAAGAGGTCTTTAAGAAACTGGTTATTGACGACCCCGCGACCAGCTTCTACCTCTACAACAAACCCAGCTTCTTCATGCCACGCGTCAGCATCAAAGGCTTTGTCAGTGCGACCGCTCGGCCCAAAGAGAACGGGCACACATATTTTCTTCTCCTCTGTCTTACCTGTCTCGACGCGGAAGCCGATCTTTGCGAGTCCAGGTGCAACGGCCGCCAGAACCTCGTTGCTCGGAAGGTCATGTGACGCTGAATCAATAAGCGACGATGCGGAGGAAAATACAGCGACGACCTCCAAAGCAAGCTTCGGTGGCCGACGAGAACGAGGGTAGTAGATCCAGTCAGTCATCCCGAGCGCCTAACTAGAATTCATAGGTAGGATCTTATAAGTTACTGATATCAGATCACTTTTTGGTTCGTGAGTTATCAACTTGAAACGTTCAACGGCGACCTGCCATTCTATCGGATGGAATCAGTTGGACGATCCAACAAGGTCCGATCGAAAGGAGGCCGCCGTTGAACAGAAACCATCTTAACCGATTTGCGAGCGCGGTGAAAGAGACCCTCGGCTGGGAGAACCTGACCGCCCGGGGACGGCAGAGCGGGCACTGCCGGCGATTGCGGGAGGTCACGCCCCAGCGGCTGGTCTGCGCCCTGGTGGAGGCGCTGGGCGCCCAGCGGGTAGAGAGCGTCGCTGATTGCCTCCGCACCCTCAACGCCCAGACCGGCCTGAACATTCAGTACAAGCCCTTCCACAACCGCCTGGTGAAGCCCGAATTCCCCCGCTTCATGCGCCAGGTCTTCCACGACCTCCTCCAAAACCTCTCGGCCCGCGTGCTCCGGCCGGCCGCGGGGGGCAAGCTCGCCCACTTCCGGGACCTGGTCATCCAGGACGGCAGCTCCTTTGCCGTGCACGACGCCCTGGCGCAGCACTTCGGCGGCCGCTTCACGGCCATCCGCCCGGCCGCCGTCGAGATCCACACCTTCCTGAGCGTCTTCCAGGACCAGGTGATCGAAGCGCAAGTGGCACCGGACAAGGAGGCCGAGCAGCACTTTCTGCCCGCCCCGGAGAGCTTGCGGGGCAAGCTTTTCCTGGCCGACCGGGGGTATCAGAACCGGGCCTACTGGGAAAAGGTCCAGGCGGCCGGCGGGTTCTTTCTGGTGCGCGGCAAGCGGGATCTGGACCCGCTCCTCCTGAAGGTGCGCGGGCCCGGGGGAAGGCTGCGTCGTTTCGAGGGGCGGCGGCTTCAGGAGGTCGTTCACGTGCTGCCGCGCCGCCGTCTGGACCTCGATGTGCAATGGGACCGGCCCGGAGGAGAAACGCTGCGGCTGCGGATGGTCCTCCTCTGGAACCGCCCCAAGAAGCGCTACCTGGTGCTGGTGAGCAATGTGTCGCGGCGTGTGCTCACGGCGCGTGAGGTGTTGCAGGTGTACCGCCTCCGCTGGCAGATCGAGCTGCTGTTCAAGGAGTGGAAGTCCTACGCCAATCTCCATGCGTTCACCAGTGCGAAGGCACCCTTGGTCGAAGGGCTCATCTGGGCCAGCCTTTGCGCGGCTGCATTGAAGAGGGGCCTTGCCCACGCGAGTCAGCGCGCAGGCAAGGCGCCGATCTCAAGCCGGATCGTGGCCATGTCGGGCCCTCACATCCTCCCCGACTTACTCCAGTCGGCTCTGGACGGCTTTCGGCACCTGAAGGTTATCTTGGAGCGAATCTTCCGCTATCTTGCGACTAATGCCCGCCGCGCCCATCCTAAACGGGACGGCCTGCGGGGCAGAATGCAATTCGGATTGGAATACATCGGATTTGATTCTTAAGTACCAAGCTATGAATTCTAGTTAGAGCGCGAAGAAGAACAAGGCGCCCTGCCTTCAGCGGACGTGGGACCACATGCCTTTAATCTTCACATGGGATCCCCGGAAGGCAGAGGCGAACCTCGCGAGGCACGGGGTGTCTTTCGAGGAGGCGAGTACGGTGTTCGGGGACCCGTTGTCCCTGACCATCCCGGATCCCGACCATTCCGAGGCGGAGCCTCGGTTCATCATAATGGGCTACAGTTTTCGACAGAATCTTCTAGTTGTGGCCCACTCCGAGATCGATGATAATATTCGCATAATCAGCGCGAGGCGTGCGACGCGACATGAGCGACAAGACTACGAAGAAGGGCGATAGCGATCCCGGCGACCTCCGGAAGCAGTACGATTTTTCCAAGGGGGTCCGAGGCAAGTATGCGGAGCGATACGCTCAGGGAAGCAACGTTGTCGTCCTCGATCCAGACGTCGCCGAAGCTTTTCCTACGGCGGAGAAGGTCAATGAAGCATTGCGCAAGGCCGCTGGGAAGAACCGTGCGTCAGGTTGAAAACAATCGCGCTCTAACCTGCTGCTGAAGCTGACGGCCGCCCATGGGCGGCCGCAGCTTATCAGCGATACATTAGGCGGACAGGGTCAGCGGTAAACTTCGCGACGGTGCCCGATCTTGTAGACCACGACCAAGAGCGCGGCGTCGTGCGCGATGTAGAGAATCCGGTA
>JAUYMQ010000175.1 GCA_030698575.1 Deltaproteobacteria bacterium | reverse complement strand
TCATGACGCGGCCATGCACCGCCTGCCGCCGGCCTATGTGCAACAGCTCGCCCACGATGAAGAGGATCGATCCGCCGGCAAGGGCGAGAACGAAGGTCTCGAAGAGTCGGGATACCCAGACGCTGCCAAGAATGGCGCCGACAAACGTCGGCCCGCCGCCGATGAGCCCCGCCAGCCCCAGGAAGCCATAGGACACCCCGCGGCCCGAGAGAGGCGCGGCTATGCCGAACCCTTCCGTTGCGTTGTGCAGCGCGAAGCCGATGACCAGGGTCAGCGCCAGCGACATCGCGCCCGCCGCGTAGAGCTGCCCGATGGCGAGCCCCTCGCCGAAGTTGTGCAGGCCGATGCCCGTCGCGATCAGGAGCGCCACGCGACGCGCCTCGAAGTCCGACAGGGGGCCGGCCGGCGCTGCGCCGGGATCAGCCGTGCGGCGCAGGAAGCGCGATTCGAAGGCGACCATCAGCATCAGGCCGAGGCCGAAGCCGAGCGCGAAGAGGGCGGCATGAATGAACTCGCCTCGGGGCGCCGAGCCGCGGACCGCGGCGACAACGCCGTGCTCGATGGTCTCGAGCGACTTGCCCACGATCTCGACGAGCAGGAAGAGGAGGATGCCGACCGAGAGGGCATTCAGGAAGCCGCGCGTTTCAGGACCCGCGCGGCGGATGCGGGCAAGCGGAAGGCCGAGGTAGATCGTGAAGCCGGTGACCGCCCCGAGCAGAAGTAGCTTGGAATCCATATTGGCCTATATAGTAATGTTTCACAGAGTGAATGGCGCATTAGATGCAAGGCGTCAAGTGATAGCGGCCCTCTTCGCCATGACAGGAAGGCTTCATAAGGATCCATGATGGTGCGCCGCACGCTTCAGATCGCCGGAGTTGTCGCCGTCCTTGTGGGGGGATGGTTCATCTGGCTTCTCTGGATCACGGGGGAGTACAGCCGCCTCGAGCCTCATTTCGATGGAAGCTGCGTGCAGGTGCTCGGTGTTGTGGGTGCGGAGGATATCACCATCCACCCCGAGGGCAACGTCGCCTATCTTTCGGCCCACGACCGGCGCGCCGTCGACGCCGGGCGCCCGGGGCACGGCGGGCTCTACGCCTACGATCTTTCGGTCCCCGTCCCCCGGCTGCGCGATCTCACGCCCAACGCGCCCCCAGACTTCCGCCCGCACGGCCTCAGCCTTCTGCGGCGCTCCGACGGACCCGACAGGCTTTTCGTGATCAACCACGCCGGTGGCGAGCAGAGCATCGAGATCTACGATCTCACCGACGAAAGGCTCATTCATCGCGAGACGATCCGCGATAAAGCCCTCATCTCCCCGAACGACATCGTTGCCGTCGATCAAAGAAGGTTCTACGTGACAAACGACCACGGGAGCCCGCCCGGCCTTCGCGAGACGCTGGAGGACTATCTCCGGCTCCCCCTGGCGAACGTCCTCTACTACGACGGCAAGTCTTTTCAGCTGGCGGCCACCGGGCTCCGCTTCGCGAACGGCATCAACCGGAGCGCGGACGGGCGGCGAATCTACGTGGCGGCGATGATCGACAGGGCGCTTTTCGTGTACGACCGCGACGAGGCCTCGGGCGCCCTCCATGAGCAGCAGCGAATCGATCTGGGCACGGGCGTGGACAACATCGAGCTGGACGAGCGGGGCAGGCTCTGGATCGGCGCTCACCCGAAGCTGCTCACCCTCGCGAAGAACGCCGGGGATCCGTCGGCGCCGGCGCCCGCGCAGGTGATCCGCGTGGATCTCGATGCGGCGGGCGGGCCCTCGGTGGAGGAGATCTTCCTCGATCCCGGATATCGCATCGCCGCCGCCACCGTGGCCGCGGTGCGGGACGGGCGAATGCTCATCGGCGCCGTCTGGGATGACCGCTTTCTCGACTGCCGCCTCAGTCCGCCTCCCCCTTGAGCGCGGCCAGCACCCGCGCCGGGTGATCCTCCGCCTTCGCCACGCGCGCCCAGTGCTTCTGCACGTTGCCATCCGGCCCGACCCAGACGGTCGAGCGAATGATCCCCATCGACTTCTTCCCGTACATCATCTTCTCGCCGAAGGCGCCGTAGCGCGTCATCATCTTCTTCTCCGGATCGCACAGCAGCGTGAACGGCAGCTTGTACTTCTTGATGAACTTCACGTGAGAGGCCGGCGAGTCGGGTGAAACGCCGAGCACCACGGCGTCTTCCTTCTGAATCTTCTTCCAGAGATCCCGGAACCCCTGCGCCTCTTTCGTGCAGCCGGGGGTGTCGTCTTTCGGGTAGAAGTAAACGATCACGTTCCTGCCCCGGAAATCCTTGAGGGAAACCTTTTTCCCGTTCTCGTCGTCGAGCGTGAAGTCGGGCGCGAGCTTTCCTTCGGCGATGGCCATGGCAGCTTCCTCCTCTGGGGGCAAACAAACGGCGAGCCCGCCGGTTGCCCGGGCGGGCTCGCCCCCGAAAGACCTTCGGGACTCACATGGTGGAGCAGAAGGGGCTCGAACCCTCGACCTCCGCATTGCGAACGCGGCGCTCTCCCAGCTGAGCTACTGCCCCGCAAGGGGTTACACAGGCCCGAGGGTCTTCCGGGATCGGGCCGGAATTGTAACACGGAGCCGGGGCTTTTCAAGCCGCCGGCGACGCATATCATTTCGAGGAGGGCCACCAAGGCCACGCCGCATGTCATTGCGAGGAGCGAAGCGACGAAGCAATCCCCCGGCAAGTGCGAAGGGGATTGCTTCGGCGCCCCTCCGGGGCGCCTCGCAATGACATGCGGGGGCGCGGTTGGACCCCCGCGCGGGATGACGGTATGATGGCGGGTCACTCCCGCCAGGGGCGCCGCGCATGATCAAGGCCTGGGCCGACAGATCGGATCTGACGCTGTTCGAGACGGCCACCGGCATCGGACGCTACTGGCTCGCCTACGGTGCCGCCGTGCCTGCCGCGATCGCCGGGCTGGCCGCCGGCGCCGCCGCTGGATCCCGCCGCACGGTCGTCCACGTGACGAGCAACCTCTGGGCGGAGCTGGCCTCAGGGTTCACCGGCATTGACATGAAGGTGGACGGTGAGGAGCATCTTTGGTCGCATCGCCCCTGCGTCTTCATGTTCAATCACCAGTCGGCTTGCGAGGCCTTCCTCTGCGCCCGCCTTCTCCGGCGCGACGTCTTCGCGATCGCGAAGAAGGAGGTCCGCGACAAGCCGGTCATCGGCCCTGTGATGGATCTCCTCGGCATCGTTTTCATCGACCGGGAGAACCGGATGAGCGCCATCGCCGCCCTCCGCCCCGCCGTGCAGGCAATCCGCGGGGGGCGTTCGATGGTCATCGCGCCCGAGGGGACGCGCTCGCGGGACGGGCGGCTGGGGTCCTTCAAGAAGGGGGGCTTCCACGTCGCCATGCAGGCGGGCGTGCCGATTGTGCCCATCGTGTTCCACGATTCGATCCAGAGGCTCCGCCCCGGCAGCGGCATCGCCCGGCCCGGCGTGGTTCGCATCTCGGTGCTGCCCCCGGTTCCGACGAAAGGCTGGAAGCCGGTGGATCTCGAGCGGCGCATGGACGACGTGCGTCAGCTGTTCCTCCAAACCCTCGGCCAGAAAGACAGCCGCGGCAAGCCGCGCTCGCGGCGCCGGGCACGGCCGGCGCGAAAGGTCACCGAACCATGAGCGCCGAGACGACTCCGAAGAACACCGGGCGCATCACCTCAGCCCAGGAGTTCACCGACCCCCCGTGGCCCACGGAGGAGCCGTGCCGCGTGGTGTTCCTCCTCGACTGCGCCGGCGCCGCCGAAGCCCGCATCGCCCAGGCCTGGATCGACAGGAACCGCCCCGAGCACTGCGAAGGGCCAACCGCGCCGCAGGTGGTTTCCATCCCCTGCACACGCCGGCCGCGGCGCCAGAAGCTCGAGGGACGGCTCAAAGCCGAGGTCGCCGCGCAGGACGATCCGCTGTTCGCGCCGATCCGGGTGGTCTGGATGCCCGAAACGCACAAGCAAACCCGCAAGGCACGCTTCCGCGATCTGCTCTTCGGCAATCCCCGCGACCCCAACCTGCTCCGGCAGGTCTGGACGCTCTGGCGAAAGCCGTATCTCTGCCGCGTGATTTCGGGTGAGCCCGCGCGGCTGTCCGAGCTCCGCCGGCGCTGGAGCGAGAGCACCCATCAGACCGAGATGGGCCTGCCGGCATTCGTCGCGCAGCAGGCCGCCCTGGCCCTCGAGCGGGGCGAGCGCGCCTTGCGCGGGAACCGCTACAAGGTTCCCCGCATGCTCGACACCTTCATCCTCGGCTCGGCGGGCTTCCGCGCGGGCATCGCCCGCCTTTCTCGCGAGCTCAACCGCCCCGAGAAGCGCGTCGAGCTGCAGGCGGCGCGCTACCTGCGCGAGATCGCCGCCAAGCACAGCCCCTTCCTCATGGACCTGGCCGCGCGACTCATCCGGCGCCTTTATATGATGGGCTACGAGGAGGAGATTCGGTTCGACCGCGAGCAGCTCGACCGGATCTTCGCCCTGGGCCGGCGCTACCCGCTCGTTTTCCTGCCGAGCCACAAGTCGAATCTCGACCATCTGCTGCTCCAGTACCTCTTTTACATGCTCGGGCATTCGCCCAACCACACGGCCGGCGGCATCAACATGAACTTCTTCCCCATCGGGATGCTGGTGCGCCGCTGCGGGGTGTTCTTCATCCGCCGGACCTTCCGCGACAACGAGCTCTACAAGTTCGTCCTGCGTAGTTACCTCGACTACCTGATCGAGAAGCGCTTCCATCTCGAGTGGTATCTCGAAGGCGGGCGCTCGCGCACGGGAAAGCTTCTTCCGCCGCGCTTTGGCATGCTGAATTACGTGGTCGACTCTTACAAACGGGGGAAGAGCGAGGATATTTACTTCGTCCCCTGCTCGATTACCTACGATCAGATCAGCGACGTGGGCGATTACGTGGCCGAGGCGGGGGGCGGGAAGAAGGAGCGGGAGAGCTTCGGGTGGTTCCTGAAGGTGGTGGGCCGCCTTCGCCGGCGCTACGGGCGGATCTACCTGCGTTTCCACGAGCCGGTGAGCGTGCGGGGCTATCTGGGCGCGCCGGAGGCCATCGACAGCGTGGAGGGGAACCTCGAGGTGCAGAAGTTCGCCTTCCGCCTCGAGCACCGGATCAACATGGTTACGCCGATAACGCCCGTCTCGCTCGTCACGCTGGCGCTGCTCGGCGCCGGCGACCGATCATTGGCCCTCGACGAGGTGTACGAAGAGACCAAGGCGCTGCTGCGCTACGTGGTACGCCGGCGCCTCCCCACGACGAGCCAGACGCTTCTATCAGACGCCGCCTCCGTGCACGCCACGCTCGACTCGCTTGTCTCCAACGGCGTTGTGTCGTGCTTCTCGGAGGAAGGGGCGGAGGAGGTCTTCTCGATCGCGAGCGGACAGGCGCTGGCGGCCGCTTACTACCGGAACACCATCATCCACTTCTTCCTCGTGCGGTCGATAACCGAACTCTCGCTCCTGAAGGTGGCCAGCAAGCGCTCGGAGGAACCCGTCGCCCTCTTCTGGGAGAACGCATTCCGGCTGCGCGACACGCTGAAGTTCGATTTCTTCTTCGCGCAGAAGGAGACCTTCCGGACCAACGTGATGGACGAACTGGCTCTCCTGAGCGACGATCCGGAACAGAGCATCGGCGAGGGGATGTCCGCCGCGCGATCTCTCTTGGCGCAAGCCCACCCCCTGGTAGCCTCCCGCGTGCTGCGAAGCTTCCTCGAGGCTTACCTGGTCGTGGCAACCTGTCTCGAGCGGCTGACTGTGGACGAGGGCGGCGAGGGGGAGTTCGACGAGGCGGCGTTTTTGACCACATGCCAGGCCGTCGGGAAGCAGTTCTTCCTCCAGAAGCGCGTCCTGCACCAGGAGTCGCTCTCGGTCATTTATTTCAGGACGGGCTTGAAGCTGGCGCGAAACCGAGGCTTGCTGGAAACGGGCTCCCCGAACCTCAAGCAGCGGCGCGAGACCTTCGCCGCAGAGTTGCGGGAGCTGGTGCGAGGGGTGGACGCCATCGACGGCGTCATGGCCTCGCGAAGAGCGGGGCTGTTCGACTGAGCCGCTCCGCGGAACGAGTCAGCTCACACCCGCGTTCAGTCGCCCACCGTTCATATCGATTGCGTCTGCTGACTTACTTGACCCGCTGAATGGCCGGCGGCGTCCAGATTCCCTTCAGCGCCGACTCTTGCGGCCAGTAGAGCCGCATGACGAGATAGATCGGACCATCCGGCGCCGGCAGCCAGTTGGCCTCCAGATTCTTGGCCGGTGATTCCTTCTGGATGTGGAGGGTCAGCGAACCATCCGCGTTCTTCTTCAGATTCGGCAACATCGGCGAGTTGATCAGGTAGCGGTTGATAGGGTTCTCGATGAGAAGCTGTGTCTTGCCATCGTACATGGTCACAGACCAGAACGCGTTGACGGGGGGGAGCTGACCGGCCGGGAACGTGAGCGTGTAGCGATTGATGCTCGTATCAGCTTTCTGGCCATCGGCGTCAGTGCTGAGCAACGGATACAGCGCCTCGACCGCGTCGTTGCCGTAGATTCCCGCCATGGCGGCCGCGGCGCGGAGCGCAAAGTCCCCTCCGTACGCCTCCCGGTCTCCGAAACCGTTCATCGCGATACGCCAGCCGTTCACATCCTTGCCGAGCTTCCCGACGGTTTGCTTGATCTTCTCGACTCCGCTCTTCATTCCCGTCTCGAGCGCCGCCTTCTGCTCCGGCGTGAAGTTGTCGAGCGAGAACGGCTTGCCTGCCTCGACGCCGATCTTCGCGAAGCGGTTGCGCATCGGCACCTCCACGGCCGCGGGCCCCGTGGGAGGGCAAAGCGTCAGCACGAAGTTCAGGTACGCGAACGGATCGGCGTCGGCCAGCTTCTTGTCGATCTTCGGCCACGCGACCTCCGGGGCGGCGGCCGGCGACGGCTTGTCCTGAAATTTCGAGAGCGTCAGCGCCCGGTAACCGGCCTGGATCTTCTTCACGTTATCGATGTCGGCCGGATTGAAGAGCTGCGTGCGGATGATGGCCAACGAGAAATCAGTTTCGCTCCGGAATACCTGGCCGATGCCTGCGGGCTTCTCGCCCTTCCAGGACGGCCCCGCGACCATGTGGCATCCGGCCACGTTCCCGGTGGCGCGGCTCCCGATGTACCCGTAGTTGTACGTGTACATGTCGACGAGCTGCACCGAGAAGTAGCGCGACTTCTCGATTTCCGGATTGCAGAATACGAACGGCTCGGCCCGAAGATCCATGGCGACGAACGAGTATGGCGTGTCGCTGTTGGGCGTGACGACAGCCGTGTCCTTGGGGGTGTAGACGCGCGCCGTGTTGTAGAGCTGATTCGGGGGGGCCTTGTACTCCGCCCCGGCCTTGTCCACGAAGTACTCGTAGAACACCGCGTAGTTCATGACCATCGGGAAGCCGTAGACGAACGCTTCCTCCGCGATCTGGCTGGTCTCGGCGGCAGAAAGCTTCTCCTCCGCCAGGCACGGCACGGCTCTCAGCATTGTGAAAACAAGCAAGGTGAGTGAAGCCAGCCTCATCGGCTTCTTGAGCATTCGTCTGTTCCCCCATGGTGTGTGTTGTACGGCCTGGCAAGAGATGTGCAGTCCAACTCAGGTGAGATAAACCGATTTGCGAAGGCGCGCCACCCCGCGGATCGATCAGCCTTTTGCCGGCGCCTCGATGGCCCCCGCCTGCCGGCGGAGAGGACAATGACGAGCACGACCGCCAATGCAACGTGCATACTCTCTCGCTTCCGCCCAACGGATCGGCCTGCGCGGGGCTGACCTCGAGGGATTGAGAGATCGCCTGGCTCAAGACCTTGAAGCGGCGACACCGATGACTATGCTGATCCACATCAGAAGGAGGATCGTCCAACCGGAGAAGTAGGCAATGACACGGTGATTCAGCTTGTTGCTTCCGGTGTGTATGTAGGCGTGCGCGCATCGGAATCCAACGTATAGCCAGGCAAGAACATTCATGAGCAGCGTCGACTGCCCCACAATCAATGCCGAGAGGCATGCGATATAAAACAGCGTTGGGGCTTCGAAGAGATTCACGAAATGCCGGGCCAGTTTCGCCGCGGCCTCGGGTTCTGCCCCATCCTGGTAAATCTTGAAGTACCTGGCATTTACTTCACCGTTGCGGATGAGGCGAAGACGAGTACGAAAGAGTGTCGCCAGGATCACGAATGAGAGCAGGACCATCGCGAACATGGGGTAGACGAGCGAGTAGTCATTCATTTCTTCAGAATTCTCCCGTTGTCGACTCCAGGAAATGAAGGGTCAGGCCGCGGCCATGGCGATGCGAAGCGGCGGGAAAGTGCTATCCGTTTAGATGCTTGTGCCACCTGTATTTGCAATTCATCACCAGGAAGGGGAACAACGGTTTGAAAAGCGCGAATCGGCTGTTGGGGTGACGGGTGGCCTCATCCGTAACGGCGCGGACGATCGCCGTTCCAAGCTCACCCGCAGGACGGTCTGCGAACACGGCCTTTGCGTCGTCGGAATGAATCTTCCAGCACTGGCCGATCGCATCCACCAGCGGCGCAAGCCGTCCAAAATAAGCCTCGGCTCCCCAGTGGCGCGAAACCCGGCCGTTGGCGTTGATCGTGATGGCCTGCGCTGCCAGATCAATGCGGTGCTGTGGCCACCCGACCTCCTGTCCGACCTGTCGCGCAAGATTGGCCCCGCGCACCGTGAAATCGTTCCCGGCAATATCGGCGACGGCTTTTGGATACATCCCCACGTCATGGAGCAGGGTCACGACGGCGAGCACCTCCCGGTCCATGGCCCCGTGCGGGACGGATTGCCGGTGCAGCAAGTCTGCGAAGTGGAAAGTACGATAGCTGTGGTTCGCGATTTCTGTTTCACCCTCCGCATACTGCTCCAGCACCGCGATAGCCGATTCCACCGCAGCGGTTTTGGGCAATGCCAACATGCCAAGGGCGGGCACCCTGGCGGGTGGGGCCAGCCCCCGGGACGACAACACCCAGCGCAGCTCCCCCGGGAGCTCCTCCAGATAGGCGCGATTGGCTCCCATTAGTTGTTCCAGTTTCTGCCAGAAACTCAGTGGCGTCCCGCCGTTGGCAGCCCATGCATTGGTGCCAACTATTTTCGGGTCGTCCGAACCTGAGGGAAGGTGCGGGTTCATAATTCCATTTCCAGTGATGTATATGGCAAAGACCACGTCGACGTGGTCGCGGTCGGCCGAGAGAAAGCTGCTGGCAGGCGCCCCTCGTCAGCTCAGAACCCGAATTCCTCTATCGGGATGTGGCGCGCCTTCTCGCATTCGGCCTTGAAGTCATAGGGGACTGCATCGACGCAATCGGGCCACTTGCCCGTCGTCAACCAGAATTCGACAAGACCCAGCCGCGCGCACAAGGGCACGAAGCGAGGATCGTTGCGCAACTCGGGCATCCCGGCATGGAACAGGAGCGCCGTGCGGTAGCCGTCCGGACCCATGATGTCGTCGGCGGTTCCCTGCGGACCGAGACGCGCAATCTCGGCCGTCCGGTACGCTTCGTCGACGAGGCCCAGGTGCGCTGCATACACGAGACGCGACACGTCGACGGAGCCCGTCTTCCTGAAATGTGCTTCGAGCGCGCTCTGGATGCCGCCGATGTTCTCCGGCGTGGGGTTGCGCTTGGCCTGAATGAACGCCACACCATCCTGGAACTCGCGCAACGGAAGTTTTGCCGAAGGGTCGAGCAACCGGTCGACCGCCTCCCAGTCCTCGAGGAACGCCTTCGCCCGCAGCAGGTTCGCAACGGGGTAGCTCATGTCGGGAACACGGGCCATGAGGTTTTCGAAAAGAGGCACGGCTTCCGCAACGCGTCCGGCGGCCATCCTCGCGAGTCCGACCATATTCGCCCACACCGGATTCAGCGCGTCCAACCGATAGGCGCGCTCCGTTTCTTCCAGACTCTCGCGGACCCACCCCATGTTTCGCGCGTACCATCCGACGAACATTTGCCCGTCGACCACACCGGGCAGTGCCCGGATACGCTCGACGATCGCGACGTCAACCCCGAACCGTCCGAACGGGGGGATCAGAAAGAGCTGCGCCAGCAATGCGTCGACGTTCTGCGGATCGAGCGCCAGGGCCCGCTCCGCCTCGCGCGTCACAAGGTGCGCGCTCGCGGCGCGCTCGGCGAAGGGCTGATAGAAGCGCAGCCACGACCGCAAGAATGCCAGCCGGCCCCAGGCCTCCGTGAACTGCGGGGCGCGCTGCGTGGCGACTTCCAGCAGGCCGACGTTGGCCCGCAGCTCGTCTGGCGCGTAGGATCTGGGACTGGCGTGCAGATACAGGTCATAGACCGACGGATCGATCGCCTTCGTCGAGAAGCTCGTGAAGGTCTGATGGAGAGCAACCGCGATGTGCTCGGAGATCTCATCCTGCACGGCAAACACGTCTTCGAGGCTTCGGTCGTAGCGGTCCGACCACAGGGTCGTCTGCGAGGCCGCCTCCGCCAGATGCGCAGAGATACGCACCTGCCCGCCGGCACGGCGGATGGAGCCATCCAGGATGTGCGTGCACTTGAGCTCGTCTGCAACCTTGCGCGCCGACTTGTCCGCACCACGAAACTGAAAACTCGACGTGCGCCCGATGACCTTCATCCTGGCGCCGCGGGACAGACGCTGGATGATCTCCTCCGACACCCCGTCGGAGAAGAACTGCATCTCCCGATCATCCGAGAGGTTGTCGAAGGGAAGCACAGCGAGAAGGGGCTCGCGGCTCCTGGACGGCGCCGCGACGACGGTCGACCCGACGGCAGCGAGCGCGAAGGCCTCCATCGTCTCCGTCATCTTGTCGAGCTGCAGGTTCCCCCGCGAGACGAGACGCTCGGCCAACGGTCCCCGGATCGTGCGGCGCACGTCAGCCGACACCAACGCCGAACCCGGATCACTCCGGGCCATCAGGCGTGCCGCAACATTGACGCCGTGACCCAGAAGATCGCCGTTCGGCTGCACCACCACATCACCCAGATGCACGCCGACGCGCACCTTGGGCTCGCATCGTTCCGCGAGCGCGAACGCGACTTCGACGGCGGCCAGGCTCGAACCGAACTCCAGCATGAAGCCGTCGCCCGCGGTGTTGAACACCCGCCCGCCACGCGGCCCGGCGATGCCTTCGATCACGCTCCGTAGCGCCGCCACTTCGGCCGTGGTCCTGTCCTCATCGGCTTCCGTACGCGCGGAGTAGCCAGCAACGTCTAGCGCGACGATCGTGGTGAGTCTGCGGGACTGGGGTTCTTCGGCCATGAAAGCGTCTCGGTCCGGGCAATCGGATCGGGGACACCATAGCCCGCCTCCCCGCGCCAAGACAACCGACTGCTGCTCGGCGGCTCAGCGGACGGTCGGCACGGGGCGGTGCGAGGCGTCTTCCGATGATCTCGCATGCAGGTCACATCGACTGGAAATAGCGGAGGACTCGGTTGCGAGACTCCTTCGCCGCAGCGGCTAGAGTTAGAACGCAATCCTCGAACGCTCTTTACGGCCCGTCTTCGGCTACTTGCTTCGCTTTGCGGTGGTCTTGGGCTTTTTCGAGCGCCGCGTGGTTTGCCTGCCGTCCGGCTTCTTGTAATCACCGATGACGTTTTTCAGAGGGCAGGCCGTGAATGCCGGACATTTCTTGCAGCCGACTACCAGTGCGATCGGGCATAGCGTCATCTCATTTCCTCCTACTGCGGCGTCGGGCGAGACACGCCGTTCGATTCGTTCTAGCGTATCGGCGATAAACTGCGCGGCGTGAGCCGCGCCAGCTTGATCGACATGTTGGGCAGCGTGCAAATACCGAAAACCGGATCCTGACCCAACACTGAGGAGCCCCCGCGTTCGCTGGTATGCTACTCGCGGTGAACCCCTTTGCCGGAAATGGCCACCATCGCAAAGAGAATGCCAACTCCGAGCCACGTAAGCGCAAGCGCCCGATCGACGCTCCCCCAGAACGCGACTCCGGA
>JAUYMQ010000001.1 GCA_030698575.1 Deltaproteobacteria bacterium | reverse complement strand
GGTGGTGCACATCGGCGCGCGCTGCTCCACCGTGAAGCGCTTCGACGGGATCGACATGCTGATCCCGAACAGCATGTTCCTCGAAAAAAGCGTCACGAACTGGACGCGCTCGGACCCCTTTCTGCGCTTCACCGTGACGGTTGGCGTGGCTTACGGATCTCCGACCCGACGCGTTCAGGAAATTCTCGAGCAGCTTGTAAATGAAGACCCGAAGGTCCTCAAGTACCCCGAGCCCCGGGTTTTCTTCGAGGAGTTCGGCGACAGCTCGCTCGTCTTCACGGTCTATTTCTGGATGGCCATCAAGGCCGAGGCCGACTACCGGATCCTGGCGGGCGAAATGCGCCACAAGATCGACGACATCTTCCGGAAGGAAGGGATCACAATTGCCTTCCCGCAGCGCGACGTGCATCTCGACAGCCTGAGCCCCGTGCAGGTGGAAATTGTCGATGGCGCATCAGCACGCGCCCGGGGGAAGGGCGACCAGGGGGGCGGGCGCACGGTTTGACCTTTGGGTTTCGATGCCGTTAAACAGGGGGTGCGCCGGCGGTCCTTCATGACAGCGGCGCGGCGGGGTGCGATGCGATGACGCGAATCTTGATCACGGGCGGCGCCGGTTTCGTGGGGTCGAATCTCGTCCGGCGGCTCCAGGAAGAGCGGCCCGAAGCGCGCCTGCTCGTCGTGGATGACTTCCGCATGGGCACCTTCCGGAATCTCGGCGGCGAGGGGAAAGATGGCTGGAGCTTCAACGGCGAGGTGATGGCCGCTTCGCTTCGCGGCCTCGACATCTACGAACTTGTGAACGAATTCGACCCGGAGATCGTGTTTCACCAGGCCGCCATCACCGACACGACGGTGACCGACGAGGCCCGGATGATCGCCGACAACGTCGAGCCGTTCGAGACGCTCGTTGCGGCGGCCGTGCAGCGTGGCTTCAGGCTGGTGTGGGCCTCGAGCGCGGCGACTTATGGGCGCAGCGCTCGGGGTGCGGTCGAGGCGCGGCGCCCCTTCCGCCTGGAAGATGCGGGACAGCCGGCCAACGCCTACGGTTTTTCGAAGTGGATCATGGAGAACATCCACCGGCGCGCGCTTGCCGAGAACCCGGCTGCGCGGCTCGTGGGGCTGCGTTACTTCAACGTGTTCGGCCCGAACGAGCAGAACAAGGCGCACATGGCGAGCATGATCTACAAACTCTCCCAGCAGATGCTGGCGGGACAGCAGCCGCGTATTTTCCACGGCGGCGAGCAGGCGCGCGACCACGTCTACGTGAAGGATGTCGTGTCCGCCACGCTGGCGGCCGCGGGCGACGGCGCCCGCAGCGGCATCTACAACGTCGGGACGGGCCGCGCGACGACCTTCAACCGCGTCATTGAAATCCTGAACGAGGCCCTCGGCACGCGCCTCGCGCCTGCGTACTTCGACAACCCCTACGCCTTCTACCAGGACTACACCTCTGCCGACCTCTCGGAGACGGAGGCCGGGCTGGGTTGGACCCCGAAGTACACGACCGAGGAGGGCATCCTCGACTACGTCCCCGCGCTCCGGGCCGGCGAGCCCGGATAGACCCGGCGAATGACGGCGGACCCGGGATCTCAAGCTTCCTGGACCCCGGGTCGATAAGCCTCCCGGTCGTCGGATCACCCAGAAATACCTGAATCCCTTGATTTAATAGCTATTCCGGCCTTGACAGAATGGCGACCCTTGGCCATATTCATCACCGCTTTGGTGCTATTCGTGTTGTTATGGTCGGCGCGCGCATCTCAAACCGCTCGACACTCACCGGCCGCCCGGCTCGCCGAGCCAGCGTGAAGGAGGCCTCACCATGAGCAAGCTCGTCACGAAGGGGAGCGATTACGCGCTGCTCCTCCTCTCGGACCTTGCCCTGCAGCCCGAAGGTGGGGAGGTGCAGAGCGTCCACGAGATGGCCGAGCGCAACCAGCTTCCCGAACGCTTCATCGCCAACATCGTTTCCAAGCTCATCCACGCCGGCATTCTCGCCTCGAAGCGCGGCTTCAACGGCGGCATCCAGCTGGCGCGCCCCAGCGACGAGATCAGCTTCCGCGACGTGATCGAGGCGGTCGAGGGTCCGGTGGTCTTCATGGACTGCCAGAAGGGCCCCAGCCTCTGCTGCCACGAGGTGGGTTGCTCGATGAAGGGCCTCTGGGGAGAGATCCAGGGGGCGCTGGTGAAGTCACTCGAGAAAGCGACGATCGGCGCGGTCGTCAGCCGGAGCAGGAATCAGGCCGAACTCGACGCTCACGCCTGCGATCCGGAGCACATCACACTCAGAACTGAAACCCCGCACGAACAGAAGGAGGGCCGCAGCGCATGATTTCTCTCACGGAATCGGCGGTCAAAGAGATAACCACCATCCAGGAGCGCGAGAAGAAGCACGGCTACGGCCTGCGGGTGCGCGTGATCGGGGGCGGCTGCTCGGGCTTGCAGTACCAGATGGGCCTCGAGGAGGCGCCGGTCGAAGACGACAAGGTCGTCGAGAGCTTCGGCATGAAGGTGTTCGTCGATCAGAAGAGCGCCGCCTTCCTGGCGGGCACCCAGATCGATTTTGTTCATGACCTCAACGGTTCGGGCTTCAAGGTCCAGAACCCCAACGCCGAGTCGACTTGCGGCTGCGGGAAGTCATTTAGCTGAGTTTGGCAGCTGAGTCAGGAAGCAAAGACCCGGGCCGGAGCGCCCGGGACGAGGAGGCACCCAGTGGCGGCACCCAAGAGCCGGATCGAGGATCTCGCCAATCGCGAGTACAAATACGGCTTCGTCACCGCAATCGATGAAGACGCGATACCACGCGGGATCAGCGAGGACATCGTCCGGACCATCTCGGCGAAGAAGAATGAACCCGAATGGATGACGGAGTGGCGGGTGAAGGCCTACCAGCGGTGGCTCACCATGGTCGAGCCGACCTGGCAGAACGTCACCTATCCGCCCATCGACTACCAGAACATCATCTACTACTCGGCGCCCAAGCCGAAGAAGCAGCTTGCGAGCCTCGACGAGGTCGACCCCGAGATCCTGAAGACCTTCGAGAAGCTCGGCATTTCCCTCGGGGAGCAGAAGCGTCTCTCGAACGTGGCGGTGGACGCCGTCTTCGATAGCGTCTCCGTCGCCACGACCTTCAAGGCGAAGCTGGCCGAGGCGGGCGTGATCTTCTGCTCGTTCTCCGAGGCGGTGCAGAATCACCCCGACCTGATCCGGAAGTACCTCGGCTCGGTCGTTCCCTACAGCGACAACTTTTTTGCCACCCTCAACTCGGCGGTCTTCAGCGACGGCTCCTTCTGCTACGTGCCCAAGGGGGTGCGCTGCCCGATGGAGCTGTCGACCTACTTCCGCATCAACGCCGCCGACACGGGGCAGTTCGAGCGCACTCTCATCGTCGCCGAAGAGGGGAGCTACGTGAGCTACCTCGAGGGGTGCACGGCGCCCATGCGCGACACGAACCAGTTGCACGCGGCGGTGGTCGAGCTGGTGGCGATGGATAACGCCCAGATCAAGTACTCCACCGTTCAGAACTGGTATCCCGGCGACAAGGACGGCAAAGGGGGTATCTATAATTTTGTGACGAAGCGCGGCAAGTGCGCGGGCAGGAAGTCGAAGATCTCCTGGACCCAGGTCGAGACGGGCTCCGCCATCACCTGGAAGTATCCCGGCGTCATCCTCCAGGGCGACGATTCGGTGGGCGAGTTCTACTCGGTGGCGCTCACGAACAACTACCAGCAGGCCGACACCGGCACGAAGATGATCCATCTCGGGAAGAACACGCGCAGCACGATCATCTCGAAGGGGATCAGCGCCGGTCACGGCCAGAACACCTACCGCGGTCTCGTGAAGATCTCGAAGAACGCCACGGGCGCCCGCAACTACTCGCAGTGCGACTCGCTGCTCATGGGGGATCGGTGCGGCGCGCACACCTTCCCCTACATCGAGGTGAAGAACCCCACGGCGCAGCTCGAGCACGAGGCCTCGACGTCGAAAATCGGCGAGGACCAGCTCTTCTACTGCCGCCAGCGGGGTCTCTCGAACGAGGACGCGGTGTCGCTCATCGTGAACGGTTTCTGCAAGGAGGTCTTCCGCGAGCTCCCCATGGAGTTCGCCGTCGAGGCGCAGAAGCTCCTCACCGTCAGCCTGGAGGGGGCGGTCGGCTGAACGAGCCGGACCCTTTCATTCGGAGTAATTCATGCTCGAGATCAAGAACCTGCACGTGAGCGTCGACGGGCACGCGATCCTGAAGGGGATCAATTTGTCGGTGAAAGCCGGCGAGGTGCACGCCGTGATGGGGCCGAACGGCTCCGGCAAGAGCACCCTGGCCCAGGTCATCGCGGGGCGCGAGACGTTCGAGGTGACGAAGGGCGAGGTGATCTTCCAGGGGAAGAACCTCCTGGAGATGAGTCCCGAGCAGCGCGCCGGCGAGGGCCTCTTTCTGGCCTTCCAGTATCCGGTCGAGCTGCCCGGTATCGCCAACATGTATTTCCTGCGCGCGGCGTTGAACGCGATCCGCACTTACCGCGGCGAGGACGAGATCGACGCCATCGACTTCCTGGCACTCTGCAAGGAGAAGGTGAAGATCGTCGAGATGGACGAGCGGCTCATGAAGCGCTCGGTGAACGAGGGTTTCTCGGGCGGCGAGAAGAAGCGAAATGAGATCCTGCAGATGTCCATTCTCAATCCGAAGCTCGCGGTGCTCGACGAGACCGACTCGGGCCTCGACATCGACGCGCTGCGGGTGGTCGCGGGCGGCATCAACGCGCTCCGGAGCCCGGACCGCGCCATGGTGGTCATCACGCACTACCAGCGGCTGCTCGAGTACGTGGTCCCCGACCGGGTGCACGTGCTCTCCGAGGGGCGCATCGTGCGCTCGGGCGGAAAGGATCTGGCGCTGGAGCTGGAAGAGAAGGGCTACGCGTGGATCGGGGAAGGCGCTGCAACGGCTGCCCCGGCGGGAGCGGGAGGCTGATGGCCCAGGATCCGGGCGCGCGGGACCTCTACCGCGCCCACTTCGAGAGTTTCGAGAAGAGCCTCAACGGCGATGCCGGAGCGCCCTTGCACTCCGTCAGGCGGAAGGCCTTCGAGCGCTTCGCCGACGTGGGTTTCCCGACGCGTCGCGAGGAGGACTGGAAGTTCACAAATCTGGCGCCGCTCATGAAGACCCCCTTCCGGGTTCCCAATCTGTTCACTCTTGATGCCGGCGCGCGAAAGGCTGCTCTCGATGAGCTGCCCGGCGACGGGCCGCGGCTGGTCTTCGTGAACGGACGGCTGGATCCGTCGCTCTCGGGCCCGATCGAATCAGAGGGGAAGGTCAGGTTGATGAGCCTGGCCGAGGCCTTCCGGGCGCGCCCTGACATCATCGAGAAATATTTCGGCCACCACGCCCGCCACGAGGAATTTTCGCTCGTCGCCCTCAACACGAGTTTCGTTCGCGACGGGGCGTTCATCCATCTGACCGACGGCGCCGTTCTGGACACCCCCATCCACCTGCTGTTCATCTCGACGGCGGCCGCGGGGCCGACGGTGAGTCATCCGCGCAACCTCTTCGTGGCGGGGCGAAACAGCCAGGCGACCATCGTCGAGAGCTACTGGGCCCCGGGCAGTGACGTTTACTACACCAACGCCGTCACGGAGGTTGTCCTCGAAGAAGGAGCGGTAGTGGATCACTACCGGGTGCAGCGCGAGAGCGAGGCCGCCTTCCATACCGGGAGCGTGACGGTCAACCAGGCACGCAGCGCGAACTACATTTCGAACATCGTTTCGCTCGGCGGCGGCCTGGTGCGGAACGATCTGAGGATCCTGCTCGATGGTGAGGGCGCCGCCAGCATGCTCAACGGGCTCTACATGGTGGGCGGCACGCAGCACGTCGACAACCGCACCGTAGTCGATCACGCGCGACCGCACTGCAGCAGCAACGAGGTTTACAAGGGCGTGCTCGACGGCAAGGCGACGGGAGTCTTCAACGGCGAGATCATCGTGCGAGAGGACGCCCAGAAGACTGACGCCCACCAGCTCAACAAGAATCTGGTGCTCTCCGAGGAGGCCCTCATCAACACCAAGCCCCGGCTCCGGATCAACGCCAACGACGTAAAGTGCACCCACGGTGCCACGGTCGGGATGCTGGACGAGGACGCTCTCTTCTATCTCCGTTCGCGCGGCTTTCCGCGCGAGGAGGCGAGGAACATCCTGACGTACGCATTCGCGGCCGACGTCATTGAGCCGATGCGCGACGAGTGGTTGCGCACCGCCATTGAGCGCCTGGTTCTCGCGCGGCTGCCCGCGGGCGATCGTCTGAGGGAGCTGGTATGAGCGCGGTCACGGGAGCGGTGCGCCCCGGCACGCAGCGGGCGGGCGAAGGCGGCTTCGACGTCGAGCGGGTGCGGAAGGACTTCCCCATCCTGCACCGCGAGGTGCACGGCAAGCCGCTGGCCTACCTCGACAACGCCGCTTCGAGCCAGAAGCCGCAGCAGGTGATCGACACCATCTCGCGCTTCTACAGCGAGAGCAACGCCAATATCCACCGCGGGGTGCACGAGCTGAGCCAGCGCGCGACCGACCTTTACGAGGACGCGCGCAGGAAGGCTGCGGGACTTTTGAACGCGGCCGAGGACCGAGAAATCATCTTCGTGAGGGGCACGACCGAGGCGATCAACCTCGTGGCCTTCAGCTATCTCAAGAAACATGCCCGGCCGGGCGACGAGGTGCTCATCTCGGCGATGGAGCACCAATCGAACATCGTCCCCTGGCAGATTGCCTGCGAGGTCTTCGGAACCAGGCTTCGCGTGGCGCCCGTCAACGACGACGGCGAATTGATCCTGCACGAGTTCGAGAAGCTCATCGGTCCGCGGACGAAGATCGTCTCCGTGGTGCACGTCTCGAATTCCATCGGCACCGTGAACCCCGTGCGCGAGATCGTCGAGGTGGCGCACCGAAAGCAGGTACCCGTGCTAATCGACGGCGCGCAGGCGGTGCCGCACATGCCGGTGGACGTCCGCGCGCTCGGCTGTGACTTCTACGCTTTCTCGGGGCACAAGATCTTCGGGCCGACCGGCGTGGGCGTGCTCTACGGCAAGGCGGAGCTTCTGGAAGACATGCCTCCCTACCAGGGGGGCGGCGAGATGATCAGCGTGGTGACGTTCCAGAAGACGCACTACAACGTGATTCCGTACAAGTTCGAGGCTGGCACCCCGAACATCGCCGGGGGCGTGGGGCTGGGCGCGGCCATCGATTACCTGAACAATCTCGATCGCGCCGCGGCCAGGCGTCACGAGGACGATCTGCTAGCCTACGCAACCGAGGCGGTCTCGCGGGTTCCGGGTGTGCGCATTATCGGAACGGCCAAGGAAAAGGCGTCGATCCTGTCCTTCACGCTCGAGGGGGTGCACCCGCACGACATCGGGACCATCCTCGACCGCGACGGGATCGCCGTTCGCACGGGGCACCACTGCACGCAGCCGCTCATGCAGCGCTTCGGCGTGCCGGCGACGGCGCGCGCGAGTTTCGCTTTCTACAACACCCGCGAGGAAGTGGACCGTTTGGTCGAGGGGCTCCGGAAGACCAAGGAGATGATGACCTGACCTGCGGGCATCGCCCGCAGGTCATTGCGAGGAGAGCCGAAGGCTCGACGAAGCAATCCCCTGCGCGCTCGATAAAATCAGGGAGACGAATGCCGTATGACCGATCTGCGCGAGCTGTACCAGGAAGTGATTCTGGACCACAACCGGAAGCCGCGAAACTTCCGCGAGCTATCCGACGCCACGGCGAAGGCCGAGGGCTACAACCCGCTTTGCGGCGACGATCTGAAGCTCTTCTTGAAGGTCGACGGCGACGTGATCACCGACGCGACCTTCCAGGGAAGCGGCTGCGCAATCTCGAAGGCCTCGGCCTCGATGATGACGAGCAGCGTCGCCGGTAAGACGAAGGCGGAAGTGGAGCGCATGTTTTCCCTTTTCCACGACATGGTCACGGGCGAGAGCAACGGGCAGGAGCTTTCCGGGGAGCTGGGCAAGCTGGCGGTCTTCTCCGGCGTGTGCGAGTTCCCGGCCCGCGTGAAGTGCGCCACACTCGCCTGGCACACGCT
>JAUYMQ010000171.1 GCA_030698575.1 Deltaproteobacteria bacterium | reverse complement strand
CGGGAAAACATCAAGAGCTTCATCGATCACGGGGTGAAGAAGATCCTGGTTTCCTCCCCGCATTGCCTGCATACCTTCAAAAACGAGTACCCGGCCGAGTTCAACGTCCATTTCGAGGTCGTCCACATATCCGAGTTCCTGCGCGAGCTGATCGACGACGGCCGGCTCGAGCCGGCGCGGGAGTAAGCAAAGAAAATCACCTGGCACGACCCCTGCTACCTCGGCCGGCATAACAGGATCTTCGACGCGCCGCGCGAAGTCCTCGGATCCATAAGTGAACTTGTTGAAATGGAGGGCCACCGCGAGAACAGCTTCTGTTGCGGCGGCGGCGGCGGCCGGATCTGGATGGAAACCCCCAAGGGCGAACGCTTCTCCGACCTGAGGCTGGCGCAGGCGATGGGCGTCGGGGCACGGGTTCTGGCGACCTCCTGTCCTTACTGCATCACCAACTTCGAGGACAGCAGACTGAATGTGAAAGGTGGAGATGCGATCGAGGTGAAGGACATCACCGAAGTTATCCGGGAAGCCATTTAGGCAGGGCGCAAGCCGAGGAACAGAGTCGTGGCACACACACTAGAACGGTCTATCGAGCACGCGCACGAAGCGGTGGGTCAGCGCTCCCTGCGTGCGCATGACGATCAGCGCGGCGACGTGATGGTCGTCGGCGGCGGCATCAGCGGCATCCAGGCGGCGCTCGATCTGGCGACCTCCGGCTTCAAGGTCTACCTGGTGGAAAAGACACCCACCATCGGTGGGAAGATGGCCCAGCTCGACAAAACCTTTCCCACCAACGACTGTTCGATGTGCATCGAATCGCCGAAGTTCATCGAGTGCGACCGGCAGCCCAACATCGAAATCATGACCTACACCGAGGTGGTCGGCGTGGAAGGATCGGCCGGCAACTTCAAGGTGACCCTGAACAAGAAACCGCGGTATATCGACGAGGACAAGTGCACCGGCTGCACCGTCTGCGTCGAGTACTGCCCGGTGAAGATTCCGGACCCGTTCAACCAGAACCTGTCATTGAACAAGGCGGTGCACATCTACTTCTCGCAGGCGGTGCCGCTCGTGACCTACATCGACGAGACCTGCCTCTATCTGCAGGACAAGACCTGCTCGATTTGCCAGGGCGTGTGCGAGAACGACGCCATCAACTTCAACCAGACGCCGGAGAAAGTCGAAGTCAATGTCGGGGCGATCGTGCTCTCGCCCGGCTACGAGACTTTCGACCCCAAGGTGCGGGGCGACTACGGCTACGGTACCTACGAGAACGTGGTCACCAGCCTCGACTTCGAGCGGCTGCTCTGCGCCACCGGGCCGCACGACGGGCACATCCTGCGCCCGTCGGACAAGAAGCATCCGCAAAAGATCGCCTGGATACACTGCGTCGGTTCCAGGCAGGTGATCCCCGGCGGCAACACCTATTGCTCCGCGGTGTGCTGTTCGTACACGCAAAAACAGGTGATCCTGGCCAAGGACCACGTGCCGGAGATGCAGGCGACGATTTTCCACAACGACATCCGCTCCTACGGCAAGGACTTCGAGCGCTTCTACCAGCGGGCGGAGAACCTGCCCGGCGTGAAATTCATCCGCAGCTATGTCTCCATAGGCGGGGAAGATCCGGTCACGAAGAACATCACCATCCGCTATGCCACCAACGACGCCGGCGTGAAGGAAGAGGAATTCGAGCTGGTGGTGCTGTCCGTCGGGCTTAACCCGCCCGCCGATGCCAAGGCGTTTGCGCAAAAGTTCGGCGTCGAGCTGGGACCCCAGGGATTCTGCAAGACCGATCCGGTGAACCCGATCGAGACCACGCGCGCCGGGGTTTTCATCAGCGGCGCCTTCCGCGGTCCGATGGACATCCCCGAAGCCGTTATGAGCGCGAGCGCGGCCGGGGCTCTGTCCGGCCAGATGCTGAAGGCGCGGCGCGGACGGCTGAGCCAGGAACGGGTATACCCGCTGGAGAAGGACGTCGCCAAGGAAGAAGCGAAGGTCGGCGTTTTCGTCTGCCGCTGCGGCGCCAACATCGGCCGCGTGGTGGACGTGCCCGCGGTAGTCGAATACTCCAGGACCCTGGGCAATGTGGTGCATGCCGAGGAGAGCCTGTTCGCCTGCGCGACGAATACGGCCAAGGCGATTTCGGACACCATCCGCGACAAAGGTCTGAACCGGGTCGTGGTCGCCGCGTGCACGCCCAGGACGCACGAGCCGCTGTTCCGCGACACCCTGCGCGAGGCGGGCATCAACCAGTATTTCTTCGACATGGCGAACATCCGCGAGCATTGCTCCTGGGTCCACTCCAAGGAGCAGGCGGACGCGACGAAGAAGGCGAAGGACATCGTGCGCATGTCGGTGGCGCGGGCCACCCTGCTGGAGCCGCTGGATGAATTCTCCCTGCCGGTGAACAAGGCCGCCCTGGTCGTCGGCGGAGGCGTGGCCGGGATGACCAGCGCCCTGACGCTGGCCGAGCAAGGCTTCCAGACCTATCTCATCGAGAAAGCCTCCGACCTCGGCGGCATGGCGCGCCGCATTCACTATACGGTCGAAGGACTCGACGTGCAGGCCTACCTCAACGATCTGAAGAACAAGACCTACCGGCATCAGCTGATCCGGGTCATCACCGACGCCATCATCACCGACGTCTCCGGATACGTGGGCAATTTCCTCACCAAGGTGAAGTCCAAGGGCCGGGTGCAGGAGATCAAGCACGGCGCGGCCATCATCGCCACCGGTGCCGACGAGTACAAGCCGACCGAGTACCTGTACGGACAGGATTCCCGGGTCATGACCCAACTCGAGCTGGAAGAGAGAATCGCCGGCGGCGACGAAGAGGTGCGCAAGGCGCGGAGTCTGGTCATGATCCAGTGTGTGGGCTGTAGGCAGGAAGACCGGAACTACTGCTCCCGCGTCTGCTGCAGCGGCGCGATGAAGAACGCGCTGAAGCTCAAGTCCGTCAACAAGGACATGGACATCTACGTGCTGTTCCGCGACATGCGGACCTACGGCTTCAACGAGGACTATTACCTGGAAGCATCGAGCAAGGACGTCAGGTTCATCCGCTTTGAGCCGCAGGACAAGCCCCAGGTGGAAGCCGTCGAGGAGGGCGGACGCAGTGTGCTGAAAGTGACGGTGACCGATCCGGTGCTGGGCAAGAGGCTCGCCATCGATGCCGATACCGTGGTCCTGTCGGCTGCGGTTATACCGTCGGCCGGCAGTGAGGACACGGCGCGCCTGTTCAAGGTGCCGCTCGGTCCGGACGGCTTTTTCCAGGAAGCGCACGTGAAACTGCGGCCGGTCGATTTCGCCGCGGAAGGCGTCTATCTATGCGGGACCGCGCAGTATCCCAAGCACCTGTCTGAAGTGATCAGCCAGGCGTATGGCGCGGCCGGCCGCGCCCTCACGCTGCTTACGCACGACACCGTCGTCGCCTCCGGTTCCGTGTGCGAGGTGGACGAGAGCCTTTGCGTCTCCTGCGGGGCCTGCATTACCTCCTGTACGTACGGGGCGATCGAGTTCCGCGATACGCCGCGCGGCAAGAAAGCCACGATCAATCCCGTGCTGTGCAAGGGAGACGGCCTGTGCAACGCGAAGTGTCCGTCAGGCGCGGTGTTTCTGAAGCATTACACCGACGACGAAGTGTTCGGCCAGATCGATGCCGCGCTTGCGCACTGAGATGCGCACCGGATCAGACGGGCCGAATATAACGCAGTGCGTGCATCGCCAACCGAACGAGTGAACTGAACCATGGCTGCTCCAACCGAGTTCAAGCCGACCATCGTCGGATTTTTGTGCAACTGGTGCTGCTATGGCGGGGCCGACCTCGCCGGCGTCTCGCGCTTCCAGTATCCGCCGCATCTGCGCGTGATCCGGCTGATGTGCTCGGGCCGGGTCGATCTGGCGTTCATCTTCCGCGCCTTCGCGAAAAAAGCCGACGCCGTGTTCATCGGCGGCTGTCACCTGAACGACTGCCACTACAATCCAGAGGGCAACTACGATGCGATGGGCAATACCCTGATGGCCAAGCGCATCCTGGAGAAGCTGGGCGTGAATCCGGACCGGCTGCGGCTGGAATGGGTGTCGGCGGGCGAAGGCGTGCGCTTCGCCGAGGTCATGAACGAGCTCTCCGCGAAGATCAAGAGCCTCGGGCCGCTGGGCTCTTCGGAAGGCATAGCCGTCGCCGAACTTTCATCGCGGATGCAAACCGCCGAGGATCTCGTCCCCTACATCAAGCTGGTGGAGAGAGAAAGGCTCAGAGTGCCGGTGCGCACCGAAGAAGGCTACCGGAAATTCTTCGGCAGCGAAGAGTTCGACCAACTGTTCAACGAACTGATCCTGGACAAGCTGGTGATGAGCCGCATCATGGGTTTCCTGCGCAAAAAACCGGCGGCGGCCATGGAGATTCCGGGGAGCCTGGCCCTGGAGCCGTCCGAGGTCGCGCGGCATCTGCGGCAATTGACCGAGCGCGGGCTGATCAAGTTCGATGCTGGCCAGTCGCTGCTGGCCGCGGTCTGAGCGCCACGGATGGGACACGAGAATCGGACGGAAAACCGGATTTTGATAGGGATTGGATAAGAGGCCATGGATAGCGCCAACATAGATCAGATCATCGAAAAACACCGCGGCAAGCCCGGCG
>JAUYMQ010000170.1 GCA_030698575.1 Deltaproteobacteria bacterium | reverse complement strand
GGTGCTCGAATCAGAATGCCCGGAACTGGCCGAGGCGATGGAGCCGCGATGAAATCCGCCCTTCTCGGCATGGCCGTGATCCTCGTCGGCTGCGCGGCGTACTCCGCCCTGTTGGGCATGTTGACGCCGTGGTGACCCTGCGCCTCGTGTGGTTCGCCACGGGCGCCATCGCGGGCTGGTTCGTCACGCTGGCGGCGATCGTGTGGCTCATGGATCGGCAGGCGAGGAGGAAACGGTGAAGATCGAAATCAGGTCGAGATACGACGCGTCGGTGCTCTTCGCGGCCGACGTCGGTTCGTGGAAAATCGCGCTCGAAGCCGCCGTGAAATCTCCCGCCGACCTCGGGGGCGCCGACCTCAGGGACGCCGACCTCAGGGGCGCCGACCTCAGGGACGCCAACCTCGGGGGCGCCGACCTCAGGGGCGCCGACCTCAGGGACGCCGACCTCAGGGACGCCGACCTCAGGGGCGCCGACCTCAGGGACGCCGACCTCAGGGGCGCCGACCTCAGGGACGCCAACCTCAGGGGCGCCGACCTCGGGGGCGCCGACCTCAGGGACGCCGACCTCAGGGGCGCCGACCTCAGGGACGCCAACCTCGGGGGCGCCGACCTCAGGGACGCCGACCTCAGGGACGCCAAGAATCTCAACGCCTATCGCGTCACGCCGCTCCTGATGCTGATGGACCAGCCCGGCCCAATCTGGGCCTACAAGCTGGTCACGGGGGACGGCGTTGGCCCATTCAACGGCGGCATCACCTACGCGATTGGCGAGGAGTACTCCGTATCCAACGCCAACACCGACGCCACGCTCCAGTGCGCGGCCGGCATCAATCTCGCCACGCTCGACTGGTGTATGCGTGAGTGGCGAGACGGCTACCGCATCCTGATCGCCGAGTTCGTTGCCGCCGACATCGCCGCGATTCCAACCGCGACGGACGGCAAGTTCCGCGTGCGGCGCTGCCGCATCGTCGGCGAGAAGGACCTCGCGACGATCGGATTGACATGAGCCCCCTCACGCTGGTGTTCCCTGCCGATCGCCCCGGCTCCGCCACCTACGCGGCCCTCGCGGCGCAGGTCGAGGCGGGGATGGCCTGCGTGATCCAGGATCGCCGGGCCGACCCTGGCCGACGCGAGAGCCGCCGCGGCTACACGGGCGGGCGGCGGGTGACGTGGCGGCGGCAGGCGAAGCCCCTGCCCGCGCCCGTCCGCCTCGTGGTGACGCCATGATCTCCCGCCATCACGATCTCGACCTCAACGCCCCGGACGCGCCCTCAGGCTACGGGAAGTGCCGAGCCTGTGGCTGGTACGTCGACGCCGATCACTGGGCGAGTGAGGAATGCCCAGGGCCGACACGAAAAGAGGAGGACACCTGATGCCGCTCTGCTACGCCCGCGGCCAGTGGCTCCGGCTCACGTCCGCCGAGATGACGGACTACGACCTCGACCCCGACGAGGGCCGCGACGACGACGCCCCACCCTGCCCGACGTGCGGCTGCCTGCCGTGCTCGTGCGGCGATGATGAGGAGGACGAGTGATGGCCGGTTTCACGTATGACCTCGTGAAGCTCCACGCTCAGGTGAAGGACATCCTTCCGCCGGGTACGTCCTTCTGCGTCGAGATCGAAGTGTGGGACCACGCCCACGCGGACGCTGGCGTGTCGGTGGAGTGCAGCATCTACGACGCATCGAGCGCGAAGGGCATGCACTTCAAAGGCCCAACCCCCGATGTGGCGCTGGCGCTTCTCCGGGCGCACTACGAGGCGCTGGACATGCAGCCCGCCGACCTCGGCCTGGTGGCGGTGCCGGAGAGCGTGGAGGTGGAGGGATGATCATCAAGCTCCGCAGCGAGCGGCGAGGCCCTCACGTCCACGATCGCGTGTTCGTCGGGCCGGATGCCGACCATCTGGCCCTCGCGGGCGTGCTCGTGTTCGACATCGGCCAGTCGCAGGAGTTCGGCGCTGCCTTGCTGCTCGGAGGCGAGGAGATGAACGGGAATGTCACGGTGCTGTTCGAGGAGGACCCGATGGTGGTGAGACCAGCGCCCGTGGTCGAGTACGGCGGGAGCCCGATGGAGGCGGAGGGATGAGGCTCGTCATCGTACCCAACGTCCTGCGGGATGCGATTAACGCGCGCCTGGATGACGTGCTCCGTGATGCGCCGGCTGAGGCCATCGCCGAGCGTGAGCACTTGTACCAGCAGGTGCTCGCGTACTACGACGAGCACGGGGTCATCCCGGAGTGCTCGGTGGTGAAGAGCGCCTGAGACAGCACCGGCCCCGGGACCCAAACCCCGAGGCCGGCCGAGCAGTGACCTATCGCAGCCCTTGATACCACGAGGGCGAGAAGGAGTCAAGGATGAGCAACGGAACGACGACCACAGACCTCGATCGCCCGGAGATCCTCGAAGAGCGCCCGATGGAGCTCGTCATCAATGAGGCGTTCATCGAGCGACTGGAGAAGGCCGCCACGCTCTACCAGGGGCGCTACCTCCCGTTGGCGTTCAAGCTCACGAACGAGCACGACTGGGTGGGCCAGGGGAAAGGCCGGTACTACCTACAGGCGAGCGGCGCCGAGAAGCTCTGCAACCCGTTCGGCATCTCGTGGGGCGAGCCGAAGGTGGAGAAGATCAACAAGGAAGACGAGCACGGGAAGTTCTACGAGTACGTCGTGAGCGGCATCTTCTCCTGCTCGGCGCTCGGGCGGATGGGGTGGTTCGTGGGCAACTGCGACAGCCTCGACAAGTTTTTCACCGCGCGACCGGGATGGAATCCTTCCAACGGCGAGGGCGACATTCGGAAGGCGGCGTTCTCCAACTGGATCACGAACGGCGTCACGCGCCTGTGCGGCATCCGCAACCCCTCCGAGGAGATGCTGAAGAAGGCGGGCCTCGACATCGCCAAGATCACGGTGGTGGACTACTCCGGCCAGGGCTCGCGCACGGCGGAGCAGTCCACCGATGTAATTTCGGAGGCGATGGCAAAGCGTTGGTTTGCGATTGCCCGGCAAAACAAGTGGACGGACGGTCAGATGAAAGCCCTTCTGACATCCGTCAACATTGAGTCGAGTCGGATGATCAAGCGCAACGAATACGACGAATTGGTGGCTATGGTCTCGAAGGCGCCGCCAACGGCGACGACGGAAGCGCCGGCATGAGCGTTCGGGCTCACGATCTTTATTGGATCGCCGGGTTCCTTGAGGGCGAAGGCTGTTTCTACAACAGCCGCCAGATGCGCGTAATGGCGTCCCAAGTCAATCGCGAGCCATTGGAACGGCTACAGTCGCTAGTGGGTGGCGTGATCAAACCCAAGAAACACCAGACGATCTACGAATGGGTGGCTTGGGGGCCTCGGGCAGCAGGGATCGCCATGACTCTCTACTCCTTGCTGTCCCGTCGGCGCCAGCTTCAAGCTGGGCAGACATTGCGGTTCTGGAAGAGTCGTTATGTCTGGCCTCGCTATCGAATTGCCTGCATCAGTGGCCACCCTTTCTCTGAAGTCAACACATATCGTGACCCGAAGACTGGGAACCGGGGATGCAGATTCTGTCGGAATCAAGCATCGGTTCGCTATCGGGCACGCAAGGAGGGCGCCGCATGAGCGTGACCCTCGTCATTCCAGAGCAGGAACCGATGGTCCTCGATTGCCGCACTCGTGGGGCCATGGTGAAGGCCGAGGCTCTCTCGTTGCGCGTCTCCTCGGAAGAGACCAAGACGACAGCGACGGCTCTCCTCGGCGCGTGCCGGAAGATCCAGAAGGACGCTGAAGCCAAGCGCGTCAGCCTCGTGAAGCCGCTCAATGATCACGTCAAGGCGATCAACGACCTTTTCCGCGAGGTGCTCGCGCCATTCGTCGAGGCGGACAAACATCTCGACGGGCAGCTTCTCGCCCGGCGACGCGAGGAGATCCGACTCGCGGCAGAAGCGACGGCGGCGGCTGAACGACAGCGGCTGGAGGCGGAAGCGATGCTCCGAGAGGCCGAGCGCGCGGAGGCGGCCGGGAAAGCGGCCATCGCCGAGAGCCTGCTCGACACGGCGGTTGCACGTGAGCAGGGGGCGAGGATAGCCGAGGTTCAGGCGCAGGCCCCAGCGCGGGTCGTGAGGACGGCCGCCGGCACGAGCAGCGTCCGCAAGACGTGGACATTCAAAGTTCTGGACCCGGAGGCGATCCCCCGCGAGTATCTGGAGCTGAACGAAGCCTGCGTCCGCAAGGCGATCATGGCCGGCGTGCGCGAGATCCCCGGGATCGAGGTGTATCAGGAAGAAAGCCTGTCGGTGCGGACATGACCGCCGCCGAGCTGTGCGCTGCGATCACTGACAGGCGACAGAAGGCCCTTGAGGCCCGCATTTCCCCGTACCCACGCAACAACCCCATCGCCTCCGACCTCGGGCCGTGTGGCCGCGAGACCGCGCTCGCCATCCTCCACTGGAAGGAGCGGCCCCTCTTCGGCGCCGATCTCAAGGCCCGCTTCGAGCGGGGCACCACGATCGAGGATCTGGTGGTCAACGAACTTGGCGCGCTCGGATTCAGCGTGCGGGTGGACCGGAAGCCCTTCGAGATCAAGGACAAGGCAGGCCGAGTGGTGCTCCGCGGACGCCTTGACGGATTCGTGACGCATGAGCGGCAGGAATACCCGTTCGAGTGCAAGAGCCTCGACCCGCTGGTCTACCGGCGTATCCACACCGTCGAGGACTTCGAGGCGTTCACGTGGGCGGCCAAGTATCCGCGGCAGCTTCAGGCGTATCTCTACGCCAACAACTTCGAGGAGGGGTTCTTCCTCCTCGACGACTGCATGGGCCACTGGAAACTCCTGCCGGTCACGCTGGATCTGGACGCCACGGAAACGATCCTGCGTCAGTGTGAGATGGCTGTGGACGCGGTGGATCGCATTCGTAACGGCGATCCGGAAGAGAGCGCCCTGCCCGAGTACCACCGGGATCCGACCGTCTGCCGGCGCTGTTGGGCGTTCGGGCGCCTCTGCGCCCCCCCGGCCGAGTACCACGGGCTCACGCTCGTGGAGGATGGCGAGCTCGAGGCGCGCCTGGACCGCCGGGCGGAGTTGGAAGCCCCGCACCGAGAGTATGAGGCGCTGGACAAGATGGCGAAGGAGGCCGTCAAGGAGCGAGATGGTCTGCTCGTGGGCGGATGGCTCGTGCAGGGGAAGTTGGT
>JAUYMQ010000162.1 GCA_030698575.1 Deltaproteobacteria bacterium | reverse complement strand
GGGGAAATTCGCCGGTTACAGAATCGTAACCCCTGTCACGGATGCGTGACGGCAGGCGGAGATGAAAAAAGGGCCCCGCCGTCGCGGGGCCCCTCCTGAGGACTGCTCATTCCCTGACGGATCCCTACTTCCGTTCCCAGGCGAGCTTGTGGTTGATCTTGCCGCCGACGAATTCGTCGAGCGCGGCGCAGGAGTACTTGAGCGTCAACGTTCCCGCGCCGACCTTGTCGGCCTGGATCTCGGTCATGGAGATCACCGCGCCGATAATCGTGCCGCTCCCGGCCAGCTTGTCGATGCTGTCGGCGATGATGAGCCCCTTGAAGGTGCAGTTGCCCGTGATGTTCCCGAGGTTCGCCGGCGGGTGCGCGGCGCACCAGGCCACATCGTAGGCCGCATCGGCCGGGTTGCACTTCTTGGGATCGAAGCCCGGCGTGTGCACGATCAGCATTCCGGTGCCGCCGAGGCAGGCGCTCGCGTAGTTTCCCTGCACCCACTTGATGTCGCCGCTCATCGGCGACACATTCGCGGCCGCCGTGATGTAGTCGACGAGCGTCGTGGTCTCGCAATCGGCGGCCAGGCCGAGCGCTTCACAGGGCGTGTCGGGCTGATCCGCGTCGGCCTTGGTGTTGTCGGCGGCCGGCGTTGTCGTGGGCGAGCCGCTCGTTGTGACCGTCTTGCCCACGATCGTGGAGATGGATGGCAGCGCGCCGCCGCAGGCCGTGGCCGAGGGATTCCCGTTGATGTCGTGGGTGTTGCCGTCCACCGTGATGTTACCGTTGAGCTGGACGTTCGACTGGGCCGTCAGGGCGCCGGTCACCTTGTAGGTGAACTTTTGCTTCGTGACCTCGAGCACGGTCTGGTTGTGATAGCGATCGGTGGTGGCTGTCGACGTGACCACCTCGACCGGATAGGCGCTGGCGCCGCCCGCAGGGATGGGGCTGCCCGGATAGCAGGCTTTGTCGTACTGGACCACCTCGGCCGTGACGCTGTCACCGTCGCAATCGTCCGTGTCGACCTTGTGGCGTACCCGGACGGTATAGCTGAAGCCGCCGGCGGTCGAGGTCACGTCGGCCGGCGCCCAGGCAGTCGTGTAAGGCGTTGGCGGCGCGTAGGCCCCGTTGCTGTTCAGCGCGTCGATCATGTCGGCGATACCCGCCTCGGCCACGTAGAGCGCCTGGCTGGTGCCCTTCTGGTTCCCCGTGATCATGACGTCGGTGCTCGAATTAAAGAAGCTCGCGAGCCCGATGAAGGTCAGCGTGACCAGGATCAGGAGGGTGATGACGAGCGCGATGCCACTCTCGTCCGCCAGGCCGCGGCTCTGCCCCCCCGCCCTTCCCTCCGGGCGCCGCACGCCTTCCGGCTGGTCTCCATCGAGAGCCGCACAGCGGGTGACTCTCTGTTCACGAGGGCTCATCTGTCTTCCTCCTGGTTTGCCACGGCCCCTGCCAGCGGGGCCCGGCCTCGGCCGATCTTCGGCTAGTTGCTCTGGTAGTAGACAAAGGCGCCCTGATCGGGCTCCGGCGATCGGTCAAAGTTGCCGAGCGCGTCGGTCACGATGAGGTAGAACCAGATGCGCTTGTCGTTCTCGTCCGGAATGCGCGAGTCGCCGCCCACGAGCGGGTTGTCGTCCGCAGCATAGATGCCGCCGCCGAGCGAGATCATGGTGATCTCGTTCCAGCCCGAGGTGGGAGGAGTCGAGTCGCTCTTGTTCGACTCCGCCCAGTAGAGCTTCGCACTTGTTATCCCCACAGCATCCGGATCGGCCACGGTCGCAATCACGTTCACATGGTTGTCCTTGGCCACCGTGATCACGCCCGGCGTGAGGCTCGAAGACGTCGGCGCGAACGGCTTGTCCTGCACAACCGCCTTGACATCCGGGCTGAAGGGAACCCTGACGGTCATCACCGAATCGCAGTCGTCGAGCGTCGTTGCGACGTTCTCGTAGCCCCAGGTGGCCAGGATGCTTTCGGCGCGCATGTCGACCGTGCCCGAAACCGCCCCTCCCGCAGTCCGGAACTCGACCTCCACGGGGGTTTCTACCTGCCCGTCGAGTATCGCCGGCGTGAGCGCGATGTTCGTGCCAGAACCGGCCGTGACCGGTGCCGAGCTGTTGCTGTAGAGCACTTCGTCGTCAGTCGAGTCGTTGATGTCATGCAGCAGGGTGACCTTGGCCACGCGCACCAGCGCGTTCGCGTACTCGACAGTCAACGTCTCAAGCCGGATCTGCCCCAGCGAGGTCTGCGGCGGATCGTCCTTCGCGTTCTTGATCCAGAAGATCACCTTCTCGTGGCTGTTGCCCCGCGAAAGAACCTGCGGGTTGGCCACGCTCCGGATGAGGGCGCCCGGGGTGACCTTGATGATGCTGGAGGCCACGCTCTCGCCGCCGCCGTTGACGCCGCCGTTGACCTCCCAGTCGCAGTCGGTCGTCGTGATCTTGTAGTAGTAGGTGTTGCCCGGCACCACGGTCGTATCGGTGTAGGTGCGCAGGCCGGGATAGCCGCCGAAGAGGATCGATGCGTTTTGCTTGGTGTAGGGGCCCGCGAGGTTGTTCGTGGCCCGGTAGATGTTGTATCCGGCCAGGTCGAAGATCCCCGCGGGAAAGCCGTCGTCGACCAGATCCCACTGGATCGTCGCCTGGCTGGCCGCACAGGAGTTCGTGTAGTACGGATTCGGAAGCGTGGGCGCCGGCGGCGGCCCGCTGCTGGGCCCCGAGGGCTCGTCGCCGCACTGGGCCGCGGCCGTCTGGGCGCTGGCCTGGGCGGAGCTCACGTTCCCGCAAAGATCGTACGCGAAGATCGTGTAGTAGTAGGTCGTGTTCACGGTGAGGTTGGGTGTGACACCGCCGCCGTCGTGCGTGAAGGTCATCGTCTGGCCGGGGTTGCCGTCGAAGCGGCCGTTCCCGCCGGGCGCGCTCTCGACCGCCGTTCCGTCGATCGGCGTCGAGGGGAAGCCGGAAGTGCTGTAGCGGACAACGGTATGGCTGAAGTCGGTGTCGTTCGGATTGTCCCAGACCAGGAAGTTCCGCTGATAGCCCGATTTCGAGAGCAGGCCGCTCGGCGGCGCAGGAATCGTGTTGTCGACCACGGCGGTCGAAGTCACGCCGTTCTGGGGCACGTCAACGTCGTTGACGCCCGTGGGGAGGCCGCTTCCGTCGCCATAGACCTCCGACGAGAACGGACCCGCCAGATCGAGGCAGTTCACGGGCTCGACCTTGTACCAGAGCTTCTTGCAGGAGAGGCTGGACCCTGGAACGTCGAGATAGCTCGAGCCGCTCGCCTTGTCGGCAATCTTCGTGTAGGTCGAGCCGCTGTCGGTGCTGCGGTAGACGTTGTAGCCGATCACGTTGACGTCGGTGTCCGGCCGGATACCGGGGTAGCTGTCCTGGTTCTTGGCCCAGGTCAGATTGACGCCGGCGGGAGAGGATGTCGCGTCGAGATTCAGGGTCTTCTGGGGCAGACCCGGATCTGGCCGGCTGTCCGGCGCCCCCGGCCCGGTCCCCGACGCCTCGGCCGAGAGTGCGCAGGAGTTCGACGATTCGTCGAAGGAGCCGATCGCGATGTAGTGGGTAACGCTGTTCGCCAGGCCATCCAGGGTCGCGCTCGTGACCTCGCCCACGGTCAGGGTCCCCGAATAGAGCCCCGGAGCCACACCGTAGTGAATCCGGTACCCCGCCAGGTCGGCCTCCGCGTTGGAGTTCCAGGCGAGATCAATCTGCCCGCAGGCCTGGGGGTCGGTGGGTGAGAGGCCCGTCGGCGTCGCCGGGCAGGTCTGGTCCAGGGTGGATTCCTCGATTCCCAAATTACGTGGGTAGATCTGCGAGGCAAGCGTGATCGTCCGCTTGTCCTTGGTGATCGGATCGATCTTGCTCGTCTCTGCCGTCAGCGTCACATCGATGCGCCGGATATCGCCGAGAGACCCTGCCGCAACCGGGGTCGCCATGGCCGCGCCCGCCTTATCGAAGTAGGTGAAGCCCAAGTTCGTGATGCTGTCGAGATAGACGACCTCAGCGGTATTCGTGAACTTGTCCGGATTCGGATCGGTCGTGTTCCAGACCTGGACCCGCTTCTTGATCTGCTTGTTCGCGGCGTCGAACCTGTAGGTGATCCGCCGATCCTTCGTGTAGCCCACGGGCTGGGCCGGAAGGAGATTGTTCAGGAGCTCGCAGGTAAGCTGGGTCGAGCTAGCCGTGTTGACGGCGTCCACTCGCGGCTTGAACCCCGCCATCTGCATCTCTCGCGTCATGTCGCTCATCGCAACGCGCACGCGCTGCAGCATCTCGCTGCGCAGCTCCTGGCTGATGGATTGCCGGTACTGCGTGAGGTACAGCTGGTAGACACCCGCGGTGACAATCGAAAGGATGACGACGGTGATCATCAGCTCGATCAGGGTGAACCCGCCCCTTCCCCACCCGCGCCGCCGCGGGGCTGCCGCCGCCGCGCCGACGTACTGGGCTGAACCGGGGACCTGGGCGTTGCCGATCTTTGATTTTCCGCCGTTCATCAGTTCCTCCAAAGAGTCTCTATGGATCAAACCTTTCGAGCCCTAGCTGTTCCTGAAGGTCACGAAGGAGACCGTCCGCGCCTTCTGCTTCATCGCCACCCCCCGGCCGCCCATGTCCGTCCAGCTGACGGTACCGGTGATGGTGTCGATGTTCGCCCGAGGCAAGTCCGCCTGCCGCCGGAGCGTCGCGGTGTAGGTCACGTTGTTCATCGTCAACTGCCGCGTGAAGATCCCGTCGGCGGCCGTGACGTCGCCGTTGGTGGCGTTGTCGAAGAACGGCTGGCTCCCGCCCGTGGTGCCGTTCACAACGCTGTTGAAGGACTCGCGCGTGACCATCTCGAGATGCTCCTGCATAATGGCGTTCGCGGAGCTGAGGTCCTTGGCGTAGCGGTTGGCAACCACAGCGGTGTGAAGGAGCTTCAGGATGCCGATCATGCCGACGGCGAAAACGACGGTCGCCACCATCATCTCGATCAGCGTGAAACCCTTCGTGCCTTTCCTTCCCGTGAACCGATGCATGTCTCACCCCGCTCCTGTCAGTTGAGCTTCACCAGACCCATCGCCCGGTTGACCGTGATCTGCCGCGTTTCCGGCGGGTTCTGCGACCCCGCCAGGGTGACCGGGATATCGGTGACGCTGGCGGTTCCGTCCTCGGCCGTGCCCACGGGATCGAAACCCACGTGGGGAGAGGTGCTCGCCGTGACGAAGGTCACGCCGCTTGGCATGGTTCGGTTAAGAATGTCTTCCTCACCTGCGTCGAAGGCGCCGTTCCGGTTCTTGTCGATCCAGCGGGTGTAGGTGCTGGCGCCCGTATTGAAGACGACGCGCGTCTTGAAATTCCCCGAAATGCCGCGATAGCGGGCGATGTTCAGATCGTTGGTCAGCTGCGACACCGCGCTGTTGAGCTTCACGTGCGGAATGACCTTGCCCATGCTCGGCACAGCGATGGCGGCTATGAGCCCGATCACCGCCAGCGTGACGGCCAGTTCCAGCAGCGTGAGCCCGCTCTCCCCTCCGGCCTGCTTTCTCATCCGTGTCTCTCCCTCTGATCGCGGTCTGTGTGACCCTTCCAGCCCCCCTTCTGTGCAATGTGCGTGCCGCTCCCCGTAACCTCGGAAAAAGGCGGAAAATCAAGAAACGCGGCGCCCGGCCGGGCGCCGGATGCGGACTCCGGGGGGTGACGTTTTTTGTCAGGTGCGCAAGAAGTTGCGGAGTGAGCGAGGTTGGGGGTCAGTCGAGGCCGTAGCGCTTCAGCTTGTAGAGGAGCGCCCGGTGGCTGATCTCGAGCAGGCGTGAGGCCTGGGTCCGGTTGCCGCGGGTGCGGGCGAGCGCCTGGCGGATGAGCTCCGCCTCGATGCGCGCCGTGGCGCGCTTGATGGAGAGCTCGGATGGAGTGGTTTCCGTCCGGGATGCGCCGGGAGCGATCGGCAGCAGGGCCGCCTCGACACGCCCCCCCTCGGCCAGTACCACCGCGCGTTCGATGGCGTTCTCCAGCTCCCGCACGTTGCCCGGCCAGGGCGCCTCGACGAGCGCCGACATCGCCTCCGGCGCGATGGACGCCACGGAGCGCCCGAGCCGCTCGGCGTGATAACGAAGGAAGTGCCCGGCCAGGGGGGCGATATCCTCCCGCCGCTCGCGGAGCGGCGGGATTTCGATGCGCACCACGTTGAGCCGGTAGAAGAGATCTTCCCGGAACCGCCCCTCTCGCATCTCGTCGTCGAGGTTCTTCGACGTGGCTGCGATGGTCCGAACATCCACGGGGATGGTCCGCGTATCGCCGAGGCGCCTCACCTCTCCTTCCTGGAGCACGCGAAGGAGCTTCACCTGAAGCGAGGGCTGGAGGTCGCCGATCTCGTCGAGAAAAATGGTCCCCCCGTCGCTCTCCTCGAAAAGCCCTCGCTTGTTGCGCCCCGCGTCGGTAAAGGCGCCGCGCACGTAGCCGAACAGCTCGCTCTCGAGGAGATTCTCCGGAATCGCCCCGCAGTTCAGCGGCACGAAGGGGCCCTCGCGGCGGAGGCTCATCTGATGGATGGCCCGCGCGACCATCTCCTTGCCACAGCCGCTCTCGCCGGTGACGAGAACGGTCGTCCGGTGGTCCGCCACCTTCCCGGCCATGGACAGCACCTCGCGCATGGCGGGACTCTCCGCGATCAGGCTGTCGCTCCCGTGGCGGCGGTCGACCTCGCGTCGAAGGAGGACGTTCTCGCGGCGAAGCCGCTCCCTTTCCTCTGCTTTGCGGAGCAGCAGGAGGAGCTCATCAGAGGAAAACGGTTTTGCGATGTAGTCGGTTGCGCCCCGTTTGACCGCCTCGACGGCCAGATCCGACGAGCCGTAGGCCGACATCATCACTACGAGCGACTCGGGATGGATGCGTTTGACTTCTTCCAGCAACGCCATGCCATCGATGCCCGGCATGCGAAGATCGGTGATTACGAAATCGTAGATCTCGCCCGCCAGGCAACGAAGGGCCTCCTGTCCGTCGGCCAGGCCGTCCACCTCGTAGCCCGCCTGGTGGAGCATGATCGCCAGCGAGCGGCGAAAATTCTCCTCGTCGTCAACGAGCAGGATCCTGGCGCCTCTCATGAGGTCTCCCTCACACCCGGCAGCATCAGCGTGAAGACCGCGCCCTTGCCCGCATCGCTTTTCACGCGCACCTTGCCCTGAAGCATGTCGACGATGCTGTGTACGACGGCGAGACCGAGGCCCGTACCCCGCCCCGGCTCCTTCGTCGTGACGAAGGGGTCGAACACGTGGGGGAGCAGCTCGGGCGGGATTCCGTGTCCCGTGTCAGCCACTACCAGCTCAACGGCGGCATCGCCGGGCCGCAGCCCGCTCCCGGATCGCCGCCGCACGCCGTAGTCGGCCGCGGGGGGATCGTCGGCACGCCGGGCCAACGCCCTTTCCGCGCCTTCGAAGACAATGGCCCGGCTCGAGATCGAGAGCGTTCCGCCGTCCGGCATCGCCTGGGCGGCGTTGACAATCAGGTTCATGAGCGCCTGCTGCAGCAGCGCCGTATCGGTCATGGCCTTCGGCGCCGAACGGTCCAGATCGAGGCGCACCCTCACCTCCCACAGATCCGCCATTGGCTCCGTCAGGGCCAGCGTTTCCTGGACAACGTCGTTCACGCTCACCTCGAGAATCTCCGCTTGTGAAGGGCGGGAGAAGTCGAGAAGCCGGCGGATGATCCGGTGGATCCGCTCGGTCTCGTTGCGGATCTGCGCCGCATGTTCCCGCGCTTCGTCGGGCAGCTCGAATCCGGTGCCGCCGCCCTTCAGGAGAATATCGGTCAGCCCGAGGATCGAGCTGAGAGGGTTGCCCACCTCGTGCGCCACACCCGCCGCCAGGCGCCCGACCGAGGCCAGCTTCTCGCTCCGAATAAGATCCGCCTGCGCGCGCGCCAACTCGGCGTTGGCCTCCTGCAGGCGTTCTATCTGCTCATCGATGCGATCACTGCTCTCCCGCAGTCTGTCCGTCATGAGGTTGAAGGCTCTTCCCAGGGCCCCGATCTCGTTTCGTTTCCCTGCGCCGACCTTCTGGCGGAGATTCCCTCCCGCAATCGCATTCGCTGCCGAGGAAAGGTGGTCGAGCGGGCGCACGAGCGCGCGTGAGAGAAACCAGCTTCCGAAGATCACGACGATGAAGGCATCAAGGGCAATGAAGGCGATGAGAACCTTGAGGCTCTGCGTCACCGACCGCTTCACATCTCCCAGGGGGACCACCGCCACGCCCACGATGGTCTCTCCGGACGGTGTGGCCAGCGGCATGGCGATCTGAACGTCCTCGTCCACCGTGAGGTTTGTCAGCATCCCGAGGAACCAGGCGGGACTATCGCGCAGCGTCGTGACCGTGGCGCCCGTCTCGAGCGCCCGCGCCACAAGCGGATCGCGGGCAAACTCCTTCAGGCGCTCGGGATCGGAGTGGGCGATCACACGGCCGGCGGGATCAACGAGATAGAGCGACTGGAGATTGCCCGCCCGCAGGAGCTGCGTCGTGATCCGCCGGGCCTCGGCCAGGTTCTCCGCTTGGGAGGCGCCTCCCATCGGATCCCGGTTGGTCAGCTCGTGGTGCAGGGTCACGATGACCTGCCGCGCGGCGTCGAGGCGCTGGCGAAATACCTCCAGCTCGAGAATCTTGAAAGCGACAACCGACACGAGCAGCACGGTCGTGACTGTGAGCACGATGACCTTGAGCACGATCTCCGTGCGAAGACTCGACCAGACGCTTACAGGTGAGTCGCCTGAAGGTACCATTCGAAGAGCTCCGCACCCCAGAAGAGGTAAAACGCGGCCCCCAGCGCCAGGAAGGGCCCGAAGGGAACGGCGTACTGCAGGGTCCCGCGCTCCCGGATCATGAACGCGATGCCGACCGCCGATCCCACGAAGGAACCCACCACGAGGGTCACCAGGACTCCCTGCCACCCCATGAAGCCGCCGATCATCGCCAGAAGCTTGACGTCGCCCATTCCCATTCCTTCCCGCCCGCGAATCTTCTCGTAGCCGTAGGCCAGGGCGAACAACGCGCCTCCGCCGAGAAGGACCCCCAGGCCGGCGTCGGCGAATCCGACCGACGGGCGCATCGAGCCGAAGAGGAAGCCCACCGGGATTCCGGGAAGACTGATCTCGTTCGGAATGATGCGATGATCGAGATCAATGAAGGTGATCGCGATGAGCGCCGACAGAAGAACGAGCGCCGCGGCGAGATCCAGCGTCGGTCCGAACCAGTGGTACGAGAACGCGAAGGCGGCCGCCGTAAGCAGCTCGACCAGCGGGTAGCGGATCGAGATGCGCGTCCGGCAGTTTCTGCAGCGGCCCCTCAGCAGCAAATAGGAGAGAACTGGAATGTTGTCGTGCGAGGCAATCGGGCGACCGCATCCGGGGCACCGCGACCCCGGGCGCACAATGGACTCGTCGGCCGGGAGCCTCGCAATGACGACATTCAGAAAGCTTCCGATGATCGCGCCGAAAATGGCGGCAACAGTCACGAACGGCCAGGCCATGTTCTCTCCCGGAGGAGCTACACAACGGGGGGATGCGCCCGTCAGCTATAGCACACACCCACCGAACTGCGTCAGGCACGCATCAGTCCCAGAATCCAGACGGCGTAGCCCGCGACGAGCACGCCCGCCCAGCCCAGGGCAGCGAGCCGCAGACGACCGTCCCGCCGGATCCCCCCGGCGATCAGCCCCACAGCCGCGCAGATCCACGCAGCGAAGCTCAGCGCTCCGACGACTCCCCAGAATCCATTGGGACGCGTCGGGGCGCGCATGGTCGCGTGGGCGCCCTCCTCGCCCAGGCGCGCGATCCGTTCCTCGCACCGCGCGATCCATCCTCCATCGCCTCCGAGAGGAGCAGCCCCGATCCAGGCGCTCCGAAGCTCGCGGTATGCGGCAAGCGCGCCGTCCCCGTTACCGCCTGCCTCCTGCGCGCGCGCGGCGTTCCAGATGAGGTGCGAGGCGTCCTCGAGCCTCGGGCTCCCGGGCACGTAAAGATCGAACACACCCCGGGCAGCCGATCCGGCCGCAATCGGCTCACCGGCTGACATGAGCGACTCCGCGCGCCGCCATGACAGCTCGGCGCGCATCAGGAAGATCGTCCAGACAAGCAGCAGACCGGCGGCGCAGACCAGGGTGGCGGCGCTGAAACCGCGAAACCGGGTCATACGAAATCTCTCCGCTCGAATACCAGCGTCGCGACCACCAGGAGAACCGACACATAGACCAGGCCGTAGACTACCGAGAGTGCCATGAACTCGGCCGCAACCGGAATCCCGTGTACCACCTGCTCCTTGATGTTGAAGTTCCTCAGATTCGGCAGTGCGTAGTAAAGGAACTCCGTGAGCCAGCGCATCGCGGTCCCTGATCGCTCGCCGAAGACACGCAGGTCCGGCGTGAAGTGGCCAATCAGCCACACAGCCATAGTGAAGAGTCCGGAAAGGAAAGCCGTGGAGAAGCTGGAAAAGAAGATGGCCACCGCCGTTACAACGGAAAGCTCCATGAAGATGAGCCCGATGGCCCAGAGCGCCGGGATCACGAGATCGTCCGCATAGATCGCGAGCATTGTGAGGAAGCAGGCCGACATGATGGCGACCTCGACGGCCAGTGTCAGCACGAGCCCCAGATACTTCCCCAGGATGAAGCAGCCGCGGCTCACGGGTTTGGAGACGATAGTGAAGATCGTTCGCCGCTCGATCTCCTTCGAGACCAGGCCTATGCCGACAAACGCGGCGATCAGCGTGCCGAAGATCGAGATGCTCGCAAGGCCGAGATCAGTGATAATTTTCGTCTGCTGTCCGATGGCCAGCCGGTTCAGCACCACCGATGCCCCGATGAGGGCGATGGCGAAGAACAGGAGGCTGTAGAGAACCTTGTCCCGGACGGCCTCGCGAAATGTGTTAACGGCTATCGCCTGCACCTTCAAAATCTATCTACCTCCAGTTCGGAGCTTTCCGTGCACTCCGGCGCGGCCTCGCGCAGGAAGATCGACTCGAGCGATTCGCGCTTGGGCACGATCGAGATGATCCGGCCTCCGTCCGCTCTCACCAGGTCGATGAGCTTCTCGACGCTGCCGTCGCCGGGGACTTCCGCCAGTATTTCCGGGCCGCGGACGACGGTTCTGATCGAGAGGGCGTCCAGGCGCTCGAAGGTCTCCTCGGAGATTCCCGAAACGCGCAAATCACTGGCGGGGCTCGTCATCTCGAGCCGCTGGTGGAGATCGGCCTGCTCGCTGAGCCGCCCGCTCACCAGTATGCCCACCCGATCGCAGATCATCTCGACATCGGGAATGAGATGGGAGCTGAAGAACACCGTCCGCCCCTCCCGCTTCAGTTCCACGATGATGTTCCTCACGTCCCTCCGCCCGATCGGATCGAGCCCCGACATCGGCTCATCGAGGATCACCAGTTCGGGCTCGTTGATCAGCGCCTGCGCCATGCCCAGCCGCTGCGTCATCCCCTTGGAGAACTTGCGGAGCGGCTCGGCGGCGCGCGCCGCGAGGCCGACTCGCTCCAGGAGGCGCCGCACCCGTACCCTGCGGTCGGCGCGCCTTATCCCGAAGAGCTGCGCATAGAAGTCGAGGAACTCCTCGGCCGTCAGGTAGTCGTAGAAGTAGGGATTCTCCGGCAGGAAGCCCACCCGCCCCTTCACGGCGACGTTTCGATGATCCTGACCGAAGATCCGGATGCTGCCGGAGGTGGGATGCAACAGCCCGTTGATCAACTTGAGGGTCGTCGTCTTGCCCGCGCCGTTCGGCCCCAGGAACCCGAAGGTCTCCCCCTGGCGGATCTCGAGATTCAGCCCGTCCACCACGCGGACCTTCCGGAGCGTGATGGAACGCTTGAAATCCTTGACCAGATTCTCGACCTTCAGTGCGACCATCAACCCGCCCCTCCCCTTTTCACGTTCCCCGCAGGACCGGCGAGCCGGCCGTGGAGAATGTCCTCGTATCGCTTCTCGAGTTGCTCCCTGAGAGCGGGATCCTCCGTCTGCTGGATGACCTCCTTCAGAAACTGGAGCGCTCGATCCTTGCCGCCGCCCATGACGTGAAGCCGGGAGGCGAAGCCCTTCAGGTAGTTGGGCGAACGCGGAAGGCGGGAGGCCCGCTCGATGTAGTTGGCGGCCGTCGCGGGGTCTCCCATGCCGAAGTAAGCGTTGAAGCCGATCAGAAACGGCACCTTCCAGTCGTCCGGATGTTCGGAGAGCGCCTTTTCGAGCAGCTGGTTCGCGAGATCGGGGCGATTCAGCTCCAGGGAGAGCGTGATGCCCCCGAACAGATGCGGGTAGAGCCACTTCGGGTCGAGCGTCGTGATGATGTCAAGCATGTGGTAGAGGTAGTCGAACTTCCCCTTATCCGTCACCTGGTCTGCGTAGTAGCCAATCGTCCGGAACCAGAGCAGATCGGCCCAGGCCTGCTCGTAGCCGAGGGCGCTCTGTTTCAGGAACGCGCCCGAGGGTACGTAGAGCATATGAACCGGAACGTCGTTCCCGGGCGCGCTGCGGTCCACCTCCGCCTGAATCAGGCCCACGACCAGGAATAGAATCAGGACAACCCCCCACCGGGGCGCCCGCTTGGGCGCAGAGTGCAAGAGTACGCTCGTCTTCTCTGCGTCCCCGTTCATGATCCCTTCTCACTGCGCCGAACCGCCTTCGATGCAGCGCGTTCCGCCAGACGGCGCTCCGCGATCTCCAGATTGGCGCGCGCCGAGTCGGAGCCGGGATGAAGCGCCAGGGTTCGCCGGAACGCAGCGGCGGCGTCCGCATAACGGCCCGCCATGCCGTAAGCCACCCCCAGCCCGTTCAGGCTCCGCCAGGACCCGGTCGAACCGGCGGCACGCTCCAGTTCGGCGATGGCATCCGGCAATGCGGCGCCGTGCACGAGGCTCGCCATGAGATCGTTCGGGTTGACTGTCCGGTATTCGAACCGGCCGAGCAGCGCCCCCCGCGCGGCGTCCCGCCGGACGTAAATCATGCTGATATCGTCCCAGTAAACCAGGGCCCAGTCCGGGCTCCGGAAGGCGAGTGCCTGAATTCCTATCGGCTTTTCGGTGATTTCCATGAGCAGCGTGCGGACGCCGTACCGGGCGAGGATGTCCTCCCAGTCCTCGCGGCCGTCCCGTACCGGAAGATATACGTCGCGGAAGAACGCTTCGTCGAACACGTCGAGCCGGTTGTCCACAAAGTTTCTGCGCTCGGGCCAGAAACGCCAGAGGAAGGCCCCTCCCCAGGCGTCCTCGTTCCACACCTCGCCCGGAAGTTCGTTGTCCGCGATGAAACGGAAGGCGCCCACCGGCGTGCTCCGGGTGTCGATCCCAAAACCGAAACGGAACCGATCGCCCTGCACGAATCCGGACCAGGCTACCAGCGCCATCGCCACGAGGAGCGCCGGCGCCGCCAGCCGCCCCAACCGCCGCGGAAGCTGGCGCGCGGCCAGGTCATCCAGCAGAGGCCTGGCGTGAGAGGCCAGGATGGCGGGCGCTATCACGGAGAGCGGAAGCATTTGCCGGTTCACCTGCAGCGCGCTCCATGCGAACACGACGAAGACAAGCGTGTCGTCGAGCCGGGCCCGGCGGCGCGCCGCGGCGATCAAGATCGCGCCACTGGTCAGGAGCAGGAGCGCCCACACGGCGTGGAAGTTATCCGCCGGCAGGGGAAGGAACTCGGTGACCCTGGTGCGAAAGAAATCGCTCCTCGCCATCGTGAATGGAATCATGAGAACGCGCGGGCCAACGGGGTTGAATATGGCGAGCGTTCCCACCGAAAGCGCGAGGGCCGAGGCCCAGGCCGCCCAGAGAGCACGCGCGCTCGAGGGCGGGTGCGCTCCGCGCACCAAGCCGGCGCGCCAGCGAATTGAAATGATGGTTGTGGCGCCTGCGAAAGCGCCGAGCGCCAGCATCCCCTGAATCCAGCCGGCGTGCAGGTTCGCCCAGACCGCCAGCAGGACGGTCGCAAGGACAAG
>JAUYMQ010000160.1 GCA_030698575.1 Deltaproteobacteria bacterium | reverse complement strand
GCCGCCCGGGTCTTTGCGTTGGCCAGGCCGCGGGGCCGGCGAAAGATCACTGCCGCGCGAGGACCTTTTCGAGCTCCTCCACGCGGCGCTTCGCCGTGCGCGCGCCGGGGGCCTCGGGAAATCGATCGAGGAAGATGCGGTAGGAGGCGAGCGCCTCTCGCGGGTGATTGGTCTCCATGAGCAGCCGCGACAGCAAAAGCCGGGCGCGGGCGTCCGCCGGATCCCGGGCCACGGCTGCGCGCAGCTCCGCAAGCGCCTGCTCATTTTCTCCCTTGAGCCAGTGGACCGAAGCAAGATCGACGCGGGCCGGGACGTTTGACGGATCGATGCGCAGCGCTTCGCCTAGCGCCGCGCCGGCGCAGGCGAGATCGCGAATGCGCAAGCACACGCTTCCGAGGTTCGCCTGGGCAAGCGCGTAACCCGGATCGGCCGCGACGGCAGCCGCAAAGGCCTCCCGCGCCCCCTCCAGATCGCCCTGGTCGAGGCGCGTCATCCCCAGGTTGTTGTGCACGCGCTTCTCCGCCGGGTCGGCCCGCGCCGCGGTGGCGAAGGCGGCCTCGGCCGATTCGAGCTTGCCCTCCCGGTACTCCAGGAGCCCCTGCTGGAAGGCGGCCCGGGCAGCATCCCCGCCGGGCGTCCCGGCGCCGCGCGCGTAGGCGTCGCGAGCCTTGTCCGTCTTGCCCGCCTGCTCCAGCAACCGCCCGAGCGCCACCCAGGCGTCCGCGTAGTCCGGATCGATGGCGAGCGCGCGGCGGAGTGCCTTCTCCGCGTCGTCGTTCCGGTGGCCGCGCGCCAGCACGCGCCCGCGCAGCGCGTGGGCCTGTGCGTACTCGGTTTCGATCCGCAGAGCCGCATCGAGGGCCTCGAGCGCTTGCTCGTCGAGCCCCGAGAGGCTGCGCGCGTAGCCAAGGTTGAACCAGGCGGGCGCGTCACCCGGGCGGAGGGCGACCACGCGCTCAAAGGCCAGCCGCGCCTCCCCTTCGTCGCCGAGCCCCAGGGCCAGCACCCCCAGGTTGAACCACGTTTCTGCGTAGGCGGGCGCCGCCTCCGCCGCCTTCCGGAAGGCTTTCCGCGCGTCCGCCGCCTTGCCCTGTCTGGAAAGGGCGACGCCGAGGGAGTTCCAGGCCACCGCGTAGTCCGGATCGGCCGCCACGGCCATGCGGTACTCGGCGATGGCCGCATCGAGTTTCCCCTCCTGCGCGAGAGCATACCCAAGGTGGTAGTGCGCCAGATCCCACCCGGGCCGGAGGCGAAGCGCCTCGCGGTAGGCCGTCATGGCCTCTGCAACCTCCCCCGCCTCCATGTGCTCGCGAGCGAAGAAGTAGGCCTGCTCCGCGGCCTGATAGTCGATTTCACCGCCCGCCACCCTTCCCGGGAGGAGGAGGAACGCGAGGAGCATGAGGCGCAGGATATTCGTGAGATTTTTCAAGCGTTCCTCATGCGGAGCCGCATTGCGAGCCCCCGGACCTGTGGACGGACACTGCCCTCTCCGAGGCATCGGGCGGCGCTGTCGCCGGAGACGGCGATTTCCACGTAGCCGTGGCTGCCGACCAGCGCCAGCGCCTCGCCGGGCTGCGTGTCACCGTAGGTGCGACGAAGGGGGCCGAGGGGCCGCTCCCCCAGCCACGCCTCCCAGCTTCCGGCCGGTCCGGCGAGGAGGCCGCCAGGGAGGTTGGTAATCAGATTGCCAAAGCAGTCGGCGAGAAGAACCTCGCCCACCCATCCGTCGCCGTCGCGAAGCGCAGGCGGCAGCGCCAGTTCCTCGATCGCGCCGGCCGGCGAACCGAAATCGACAGGATCGGCGCCCAGCGAGAGGTGCGCGGCGACGGGCGCGAACAGATCGCGCCCGTGAAAGGTCGCGCTCGGCGAATTCCTGAAATAGCGCGGGTTCTCGAGCAGGCGCGCGGCGCGGCGGGCGGCCGGGGGCGCGGCCAGGGTGAGGACGCCGTTGTCGGGTCCGACGAAGAAGGCCCGCGCCGTCTCGATGACCAGGGCGGACCGCGCGGTGCCCACACCCGGGTCGATCACCGCCACGTGGACGGCGCCGTCGGGAAAAGCCTCGCACCCCGCGGCGAGCGCGAAGGCTCCTTCCAGGATGTTCTGTGGAGATACAGCGTGCGTGATGTCGACAAGCGTCGCGCGCGGGTTGACCGCGAGCGCGGCGCCCCTCATGGCGCCGGCGTACCAGCCGCTGCCGAAATCGCTGGTGAAGGTGATGAGGCCGGAAGTGGAAGGCATGTCCGCCGGCGAGGTGCTAGTTCTGGGTTTCCGGAAAGTAAACGAAGAAGCGGCAGCCGCGTCCTGATTCGCTCTCGACCCAGACGCGACCGCCGCAAGATTCCACGGTCTTTTTCACGATGGCCAGCCCGATGCCCGACCCATTCTCCCCGCTCCGGGCAGCGCGGCTGTAAAAGAGATCGAAGATGTGCGCCTGTTCCTTGCGGGGAATGCCCGGGCCGTTGTCCGCCACGCAGATCGTGTGGCCGCGCTCGGAGGCCTCCGCACTGATCTCGATGAGGGGATCCCGCGACCCGCCGAGATGCTTCAGGGCGTTCGTGACCAGATTGGAGAAGACCTGCCGTAGCCGCGTCTCGTCGCCCAGCACCTGGGGCATGGGCCGCTGGATTTCCATGCGCACGCCGGACTGGTCGAACTGGGGCTTCATCTCCTGGGCGAGGCTGCCGAGGACCTGGGTGAGACGCACCCAGTAGGGCGTGCCCTTCTGCCGGCCGGCGGTGGAGTACTCGAGCACGTCCGAGATCAGCCGACCCATCGTGCCGGCGTTCTCGTGAATTCGCTTCAGGTAATAAGCCACACTCTCCGGAACGCGCGTGCCGAGGACCTCCTCCATGAGGGAGGCGTAGCCGTGGATCGAAACGAGCGGCCCGCGCAGATCGTGGGTCACCGTCCGGGCGTAGGCCTCCAGTTCCTCGTTCTTCGCGCGGATGTCCTCCTCCTGCCGGCGGGTGTCCGTGATGTCCTTGCACACGGCGATGGCGCCGATGATCTCCTCGGCGTCGTCGTGCAGGAACCCGGCCGAGTAGCTCACCTTTATCTCCGAACCGTCCCGCCCGCGGCAGACGCATTCCCTGTCGCGCAGCCGGCCCCCGGCAGCCTTGATCTGCCGGAAGAGATCTTCGTGACCGCCCTCCGGGAGGCTGAAGAAGGCGCTCAGCGGCTTGTGAAGGACTTCGCCCGATGCATAGCCGAAGATCTCTTCAGCGCCCCGGCTGAAGAACGTGATGCCGCCCTCGGAGCTCCACGCGATGATGCCGTCGACAGAGCTTTCGACGAGCAGCTCGAGATAGTCCCGCGACTCACGCACCTGCTCCTGCAGTCGCACGCGCGAGGTCACGTCCCGGGCTATTCCGAGCGCGCCGACCGGCCGGCCCCGTTCCTCGAGGAGCGACGCGTTGACCTCCAGGATGATCTCCCGTCCCCGCGCGTTCTCCACCTTGATCGTCACGCCGCGCAGGCGCTTCTCTCGCAGAAGCAAAGACCGCAGATCGCGGACCTGCTCCCGGTAAGACCGGGGGATGACGGCCGTGATGGGTTTCCCGAGCAGCTCCTTCTCGGTAAGCCCCAGCGTCCTGAGCCCCCGACCGCTCGCCGATCGGAACCGGCCCCGCACGTCCAGGGTGAAGATTGCTTCATCGAGCCGTTCGACGAGGTTCCGGTAGCTCTCGCGAGCGGCGCGCGCTTCCATGCGCAGCGACTGCATGTCGCGGTCGCAGCCCGCCTGGACCTCCCGGCTCATGGCGGCGGATGCGTGCAGGACGAGGGCGGTCTGGACGCGTTCCTGGAGGTTCAGGAGCCGGTTCCGGAACGCGATGAGATCCCGGGGAGGGATCTCATGGTCTGCGTCGAGGGCATCGCGGCAGATGTCGAAGAGCGCGCTGCACCAGCCTGCGGCGTCCGCGGTTGAGGCGGCGAGAAGTTCCTTGAAGGGAGCGAGGGGTGCCGCGCGCAAGGCGCGGGGTGAGCCCGAGAGGGCGCGTTGAAAGGCGTCGAAGCTGCGCGTCGCGAGATCACCAGACACACCCTGCGCCGGATCGCCAGCCAGCCGCCGGCCGAGGATCGACTTCCGGATCCGCTCCGTCCAGGCTTCGGTAATCTCGCCACGCTGCCGGCCGAGAGCGGCGCCCAGCCGCCGGAGGGCCGTGTGCTTGGCGGGCGTTCGAGTCGGGGGGGGTGACATCGAGCGCGCTACCTCGCAAACTCCTGCCAGGAAGGCCAGGGAAGCTAGGGATTGCCCTGCCGGCGCCGTGGTTCGGGGCGCCGGACTCACGTTTTCGCGTAGCGGGAGCCTATCACTTCTGTCAACAATTTATCAACAACGTTATCCACATAATCGGGGGCAGAAAGGCGACGCGAACCGCGGGTTCAGGCGGTTATCGACAGTTCCGGTCAGGTTGAAGGGTTGCTTGACACCCCCCGGAGCCCATGTTACCTAGCAGGCCTCTCACGTCGGTTTCAGTTGCGGATTTCTCCGCCGGAAATGCCTTCTCGGGACGTAGCGCAGCCTGGTAGCGCACCTGCTTCGGGAGCAGGGGGTCGCTGGTTCAAATCCAGTCGTCCCGACCACTTCAGCACAGCAGCGGAACAAAGAGGCGGCCCCGGAGCACCCGGGGCCGTCGTTTTAGTGGCACGCGAAACGCCCCCCGCGGGCCTCACGCCGGCGGGGGCGGCCGGAGGCCCAGGGAGAAAAGCCCTGCGTCACGCCAGTTTCGGAGCATTATCCGGAAGAGCCCGACGCGATCATAGGCGCGCGGGCTCGTCCGCACCCGTTCCGGCGCCACAACCACCCTTCCTGACCGCTTGGCCCGCGTCACGAGGCAAAGATCCTCCATGGCCGGAAGATCGCGGAAACCGCCGAGCGATCGGAAGGTCTCCCGCCGGAGAAAGAGCGCCTGGTCGCCGTAGGGAAGCCTGAAGAGCCGCATGCGTAGATCGGCGCCGAAGACAAGAAATCGCGTCCCCCAGTCGTCCCGGTCATAGCCCAGGCGGAATGCTCCGAGCGCCACCGCCGGATCGCCGAGCACGCGTTGCACGCGCTCGAGCGCGTTGCCGGGCAGCGCGGTGTCGGCGTGAAGGAAGAGCAGCGCGTCTCCCGCCGCGGCGGCCGCCCCCGCGTTCTGCTGCCGCGCGCGGCCTGGCGCCGACGCGATCACCCGCGCGCCCGCCTTCGCGGCGTTCCCCGCCGTCGCGTCCTTCGAACCGCCGTCCACGACAATGATCTCGGCCGCACCGGTCGCGCGCGCGCGCATGACCGTGCCGGCGATGATCGCGGCCTCGTCCAGGACCGGTATGATGATGGATAGATTCATGCGGTTCGTCCCCGGCGATGGGGTCAGACGGGACAGACCAGCGCGCCCAGCTCCTCGGTCAGTTTCAGGTTCTCCGCATAGTCGACCGGACATTCGATCACGGAGGGCACCTTCTGCGACAAGGCCTCCCTCAGCGCGGGGGCAAGCTCGTTCGGGCCCTGCACGCGGTAGCCGCGGCAGCCGAACGCCTCCGCGAGCCGCAGGAAGTCGGGGTTCCTGAAGCTCACGTGGGACTCCCGCCCGAAGCGGCGGAGCTGCTTCCACCGGATGAGCCCGTAGCCGTCGTCGCGGAAGATGATGTTGACGAACGCGACCTCCTGCTCGATGGCCGTCTGCAGCTCCTGGACGTTCATGAGAAAACCCGCGTCTCCCGAGAGCGCCACAACGCGCCGCCCCGGACGGCCCTTGTAGAGGAGGGCCGCGGCCACCCCGCCCGGAAGGGCGATGCCCATCGAGGCGAAACCGTTCGAGATGATGCAGGTGTTCGGCACGTAGCAAGGGTAGCAGCGCGCGATCCAGACCTTGTGGGCGCCGACGTCGGAGATCAGGAGATCCTCGGGGCCGAGCACGGAGCGGATGTCGGCGAGGGCGCGCTGGGGCTTGATCGGGAAACCCCCGTCCTCCCTGTAGCGTTCATGGATCTCGTGCACGAGCTGATCACGCAGCTTCACTATCGAGTTCGCCTCGCTCGGTCGCGCCAGGGCGGCGATCCGGTCCAGGCTTTCGCCGATGTCCCCCGTCACGCCTGTCGCGACGACGTAATGGGCGTCGACATCGGCGGGGCTCATGTCGACGTGGACGATGCGCTTGTCGCCCTCGGGGTTCCAGAAGACCGGCGCATACTCCACGAGGTCGTAACCGACGCAGATCACGACGTCGGCGCGCTCGAAGCCGCAAGAGACGTAGTCGCGGGTCTGGAGCCCCACGGAGAACAGCGACAGGGGATCGTCCAGCGAGAGAACACCCTTGGCCATGAAGGTGTTCGCAACAGGAATGTTGAGCCTGGAGGCAAACCGGCGCAGCGCCTCCGACGCGCCACCCCGGATGACCCCGTTGCCGGCCAGCACGATGGGGTGCCGGGCGCCCGAGATGAGTTCCGCGGCCTCGCGAACCTTCTCTTCGGGGGGCTCCGGGTGCGCGGCGAACTGCGCCTTGAGCGGTTCACCCGAAATCTCGACGGCGGCCTCGTCCTCCGGAAAATCGATGTGCGTCGCCCCCAACTTTTCGGTCTGGGCGATCTTGAAGGCCTTTCGCACGACCTCGGGGATGATCGAGGCGCGTCTGATCTGCGCGCTCCACTTCGTGAGCGGCCGGAAAGAAGCGACCGTGTCGAGGTACTGGTGGCTCTCCTTGTGCATCCGGTCGAGGCTCGCCTGTCCCGTGATGGCCACGAGCGGCGCGTGATCCATGTTCGCGTCGGCGACGCCTGTGATCAGATTTGTCGCGCCGGGGCCGAGGGTGGAGAGGCAGACCCCGGCACGCTGCGTCAGCCGGCCGTACACGTCGGCCATGAAGGCCGCTCCCTGCTCGTGGCGGGTGGTGACGAAACGGATCTTCGAATCGACGAGGGCGTCCATCACGTCGATGTTCTCCTCGCCCGGCAGGCCGAAGATCGTCTCCACCCCCTCGTTCTCGAGGCACCGGATGAACAGTTCGGAAGCTCTCACGCCATCCTCCGCGATTCGCGCCGGGCCACGAAGGCCGACTGGGCGCGCTTGACGAGCACAGGCACAAAGAACGAGAGCACGAAGATGAGAAAAGGAATCAGGTAGCGGGGATTCGAGACGAGCAACTGTCCCGCTCCGGCGATCCCTTCGAAGCGGCTCGGCGCTTCGCGGGCGACCGCCACCAGCTCCTTCAGACGATCGACGAAGAAGACGAGAATGAACGTCCCCGGGATGATCCCCAGACACGTCCCCCAGAAGAAATGCAAAAAGGTCACCTTCGTCAGCCCGGCCGCGAAATTGAAGTACGTGAAAGGCGCGTAGAGAAGCCTGAGGTAGAAGACGAAGAAGAATCCGTTCTTCGCGATTCCGTCGTCCCAGGACGCGATGCGCCCGCGCAGCATGCCCGCAACGAGATCCCGCCCGACGGTTCGGGAAACCATGAACGATGTGCACGCGCCCAGCGTCGCCCCCAGAACGATGAAGATCGTGGCCGGCAAGGGGGCGAAGATGAGGCTTCCCGCGATCGTAACGACGATGGCCGGCAGGAAGAGCGTCACCCAGACGGCATAGAGCAGCACGAACAGCGCCGGTCCCCAGGCGCCCGCCCCGGCGATGAACGCGGCAATCTGATCCTGTGAGAGCGCCGCCCGGACCTCGGGGTTCCGCACGGCCAGGAGAACCCCCGCGATCACGGCCGCCACGAGCCCCAGCTTGACGAACTTCGGCAGCGCGCTCTGCTCGGAGGGGGGCGCGACGAGGGTGGGTTCAGTCATTTGTTTCCCCAGATCCGGTTGCCAATCGCAGGCTGTTTGACTAGATTAACCGCCGCCTGGGGCCGCCACGGAGGCGGCCCTTGCCATTTGTCGTTTGTCATCTGACATCGACCGCTGTCGCCCGGAGTCGAGGTCCGTCTCGGAAACCGCCAGATTCGATCTGGCGATGTGAATCTGGAGGTAACACCGTGAACATCCCCGCGACGCAGCTGCGGGTCGGAATGACCATCATTTATAACAAAGATCCCCACCGTATCATGGAGACCCAGCACATCACCCAAGGGAACAAGCGCGGGAAGATGCAAACCAAGCTCCGCAATCTCCGGACGGGGACCCAGTCGGAAAACCGGTTCAGGTCGGATGACCGTGTCGAGCGGGCGAATCTCGAGCAGCAGGAGCTCGAATTTCTTTACGCATCGGGGGACGAGCACGTTTTCATGAATACCGAGAACTTCGAGCAAATATCCTTCCAGGCCGAAACTCTCGGCAACGCCGTGAAATACCTTCTCCCGAACCACAAGCTCCAGGTTGAATTCTTCGAAGGGCGCCCCGTGGGTATCGATCTCCCGACGACGGTCGATCTGAAGGTGATCGAGACCGATCCAGGATTGAAGACCGCGACCGCCACGAACTCGCCGAAGCCGGCGACGCTGGAGACCGGCCTCGTGGTCAACGTCCCGAACTTCGTGGTGGTCGGAGATGTGGTGACGGTGGACACCGCCACCGGCCAGTACCTCTCGCGCGCCTGACATGATAGGCGCTTCGCGCCTTTCATGTCATTGCGAGGAGCGAAGCGACGAAGCAATCCCGTGATTCCGGCGCTGCCCGGGGGATTGCTTCGTCGGGACTGCGTCCCTCCTCGCAATGACATGCGGCAGCAACGTTCAAGGCTTCTTCCTGAAGAGATCCTCCGCCGCCGCGCGGGGGTCTTTTTTTGGGCCGCCCGGCCGGGGAGTCTCGCCGGGCTTCCGGAAGAGCGCGTCCAGCTTGTCGCGCGCCCTGTCACTGTCAGCACTCTCTCCCGGCTCGCTCCGCCCGCTTCCCGCCTGGAACCACTCGCATCGATTCCCGCGGTCCTTGTCGACAACCAGCTCCGCCTGCTCCTCGCGGCACTCACCCGCCGCGCCGGGATCGTAGAAGCGGCAGTTCAGGCAGGCGTGAAGCCCGGCGTCGCAGCTCCCGCAGGCGTCCCTGAAACCCATCGCCGTCAACTTAACGGCCCCGGCGTAACCCCTTGACAACGAATCGATTGCTGGAGGAAACATGGTTCCGACCCCCTCAGAGGGGAGGCGCCATGGCCAGGCCCGCTCAAAGACGGGGTGGGAAGAAGAAAGAGGTTCGGATTGACCTGCTGGGGACG
>JAUYMQ010000156.1 GCA_030698575.1 Deltaproteobacteria bacterium | reverse complement strand
GGCCAGCTCTCGACCAAGTACGGGAAGATCGAGGACATGGTGATGGGGCTCGAGGGGGTGCTCCCTGATGGGTCTCGCTTTGCCTCCAAGGTAACGCCGCGCACGGCCGCCGGCCCCCGCTTCGATCAGCTTCTTATAGGTAGCGAGGGAACGCTCGGCGTCATCACGGCGGGGACCTGCCGGGTGCGGCCGGTGGCCGAGGCGCGGCACTTCGCGGGGTACGTCTACCCCGACGTGTCCACCGGACTCCGGGCCATTCGCCTGCTCATGCGCGCGGGGCTCGACCCGGCCGCCGTTCGCCTCTACGACGAGATGGACACCACGATGACCATGACGGCGCTCGGCCTCGACGTGTCGGGGTGCCTGCTGATTCTCGTCTTCGAGGACGTCCAGGCACTGATCGATGCGAAGACCAGCCTCGCCGATCGCATCTGCCGCGAGCAAGAGGGCTGCCAGCCGATGGGCCCCGGCCCGGGCGAGCACTGGTGGAAGCACCGTTACGACATCAGCTACAAGCAGAGCATCATCTATCACGGCGGCATGATGGTCGACACGATCGAGGTGGCCACGCGCTGGTCGAACCTCGAGAATCTATATGATGTGATGCGCGAGGCGATCGGCAAGCGCATGACCTGCCTGGCGCACTTCAGCCACGTCTATCCCGAGGGAGGATCGATCTATTTCACCTTCGTCGGGCGCGCCGACGGCGACGACGACGCCGCGGCCTACTTGTCCGTCTGGGAGGAGGCCATGAAGGCCTGCCTCGAGGCGGGCGGGACCATCAGCCATCACCACGGCATCGGTGTGCTCAAGGCGCCCTGGATGGCCGAGGAGCACGGCGAACTTCTCCGGATCTACCACGCCCTCAAGAAATCCCTCGACCCGAACAACATCCTGAACCCGGGAAAGCTGGTGCCATGAGCGACGCAGCGACCTCACAGGCGGAAGGGCTCCGCCGGCTAGACGATCACGAGCAGCCGCTCGAGCACTGCACCTACTGCCCCAAGATGTGCCGGCTCGCCTGCCCGATGGCGGAGGCCACGGGGAGGGAGTCGGTCACGCCCTGGGCGCTCATGGGGCTGGCCAACCATGTTCGCAAGGGGCACGTGGGGCTCGATGCCGAGATCGCCCGGAGTTTCTACGACTGCACGGGCTGTCTCCGCTGCCAGCCCTACTGCCTGCACGGGAACGACGTGCCGACCACTCTGTGGGCGGCGCGTGAGATCGCGGTAGGGCAGGGCGCCGTTCCCGCGGAGGTTGCCGCGGCGAAGGCGTGTTTCGACGCGAACGGATCGATGTTCGAGCCGGGCGACCGCGCCGCGGCGGCCGCGGCTGTCGCGGAGGCGGTGCCGGGGCAGGCCATCGACGCGAAGGCGCCCGATGTACTGTTCCTCGCCTGCGCCACGGCCGCCAATCCGCGCCGGGCCGCCGACGCCGCGCGGGCGGCGACGGGGGCGCTTGGGAAGGTGGCGCTCCCGGACCCGGCACTGCGCTGCTGTGGCGCGCCGCTGCGCGATCTCGGCTTCGTCGCGGAGTTCAAGGCCGTCGCCCGGGCGAACCAGGCGTTGCTCGCGGGGCACGAACGTATCGTCTGCGATGCGTCGATCTGCGCGCGCACGCTCGAGAAGGAGTATCCGAAGGTCGGCGCGGACCTCGGCGTGCCGGTCGTGGATCTCGTGACGTCGCTCGACGGGGCGCTGACCGGAGACAAGTTGAAGGGAATCAAGAAGCGAACCGAGAAGGCGGTCTACCACGACCCCTGCCACCTCGGGCGGCACGCGGGAGTCTACGACGCGCCCCGCCGCCTGGCGTCGGCGCTCTTTGAGAAGCCGCTTGGTGAGTTCCCCTGGTCGCGCGAGCGCGGCTCCTGCTGCGGCGGCGGCGGCGGGTTCCCCTTCGTCGATCGCCGGTCGGCCCGCATGATGGCGAGCGCCATCGCCGACGAAGCGCGCGAGGCAGGATACGAGCTGATCGTGACCGGCTCCGCCGAGTGCGCCGCCATGCTCTCCGAGGCGCAGCCATCGTTTCCGGTTCGCACGATCGCGTGCCTCGTCGGGCAAATGCTGCGGTAGCTTCGAAGAAGGCGAGGGCTTCTCGGGGCTCAAGCGCTAAACGCAGAGGTAGAGCACACCCCGCTCACCCCGCTACACGGACCCCCCTTGCGGCCTATCACGATATCCGCGGACCGCTGTTCCACACGCGCAAAGCCGCGTTCCTGCGACACAATAACCATTCAGGCGCGCCGCCCCTCCGTGCTAGACTGACCACGCTTACAGGGGTGAGCGTACTACCTAGTTCTGTCCATTTATTGTTAGGCGCACCTGACGCGCGATGAGGGCGCAGACAAGAATGCGATGGTATGAAAGCTCCGGCCAATGACAGGGGAAGCCTCATGAGCGTCGAAAGAAATCGGCTTCTCTCCCTTATCGAATTCTCTCAGCAGTCCGCGCGGCTACGGGGCAAGCCAGCCGCTACCGTGGCCGCACACGGTCTCTTCGCACTCTATGAGCACGAGATCCAAGGACTGCCTGGCATCCGCATTAACGTCAACGGCCCGGAGAGCGAGGACGAGATTTGGCTTGCCGTTGAGCGGCTGCACGAGATAAGGCCACCGGATATTGCCAGCGCGGTACTGCGGCCGTGGGTGCAGATGACGCAGGCGCCAACGGAAGAGCCGCGGCTGCGCGAGGCCACGGACGGCGCAAGCCTGATTGCAGAGGGCACGCATAGTTCATCGGCAAGTCCACCGGATCAAGGCAAACCTGTCATCGCCCCCGAGACGACTGTCATGCTCTCCGACTACGACAGGTGTGCCCTGGTCAAGGCCCAGTTCGCCACCTACCTCGACACGAAGTGGCGCCCCTGGGCCGGGGAAGAGAAACTCCGCCGCAAGACCATCCGCCTTTACTCCCAGCTCTTCACGCTCAAGCAGCAGCTCGAGGGCGGCATCGTCGAAGCGCAACTCGAGCTCGTCTGGGGCGTGGGCCTCGGCATCTGGAACTCCGATGGCGCCACCGTGAGCTATCCGCTGGTAGGACGGCTGGCCGAAATGTCGCTCAACCCTGTGACGGCCGAAGTGGAAATCCGCCCTCGCGATGTCGATGCTCGCATCGAGGTCGACTGGTACGCATCCGTCGATAACCCTGGCGTTGCCGACCTGGAGAAGGCGGCGAAGGAGTTCTTCGGGAAGGCTACGACAACCTATTCGCCGTTCGACCGCGGCACCTTCGAGCCTTTGCTTCGCACGGCGGCTTCCAACCTCGACGCGAACGGCATCTACTGGCCAAACGAAGTGTCGGCTGACGACCGGACGCTACCCAGGTCCGACGACAAGCTCAAAGTCACCGACACGTGGGTGCTCTTTGCGCGTCCGCGCACCAACAGCCTGTTTCTGCAGGACCTGGAAAAGCTGAAGAAACGAGCCGAAGAAGCCGAGTCCTACCCGCCTGCAGTGGCTGCGGTCGTGACCGACCCAGACACGTCCAACCCGGTCGTCGAACTGCCAACTTTCCGTGGTGTCTCCGCCTCATACCATTCGCAGGGCAGCACGAGCGGCAAGAAGGCGCGCGACATCTACTTCCCGAAACCTTTCAACGACGAGCAGTTCCGCATCGTGCAGCTCTTGGATATTTCCGATGGCGTCGTCGTGCAGGGTCCCCCTGGCACGGGCAAGACGCACACCATCGCCAACGTCATCTGCCACTACCTTGCCGAAGGTAAACGGGTGCTCGTCACTTCGATGAAGGATGCAGCCCTCAGGGAGGTGCAAAAGAAGCTGCCGGATGAAATCCGTCCGCTCGCTATTTCGCTGCTGACAAGCGAACAGGATGGCATGAAGCAGTTCGAACACGCGATTCAAAAGATTGCCTCCGAGGTACAGGGCCTCGACCGCGGCAGCACTGCGAGAGCCATAAACCAT
>JAUYMQ010000145.1 GCA_030698575.1 Deltaproteobacteria bacterium | reverse complement strand
GCCGGATTTCGAGCTGCCCGATGCCGGCGGCAAGAGGTTTGCGCTCTCTGACTTCAAGGACGCTCCGGCGCTCCTCGTGATCTTCATGTGCAACCACTGCCCCTTCGTGAAGCACATCCGGGGCGGCCTGGCGGCGCTCGGCCGCGACTACCTGAAGCGCGGCGCCGCCATCGTCGGCATCAACGCGAACGACGTGCAGGCCTACCCGGCCGACAGCCCCGGGAAGATGGCTGAGGAGGCGCGGGAAGCGGGCTACACTTTTCCTTACCTTTACGATGAGAGCCAGGGGGTGGCGAAGGCTTACCGGGCCGCCTGCACCCCGGACTTCTTCCTCTTCGACGCCGGCGGGACGCTTGTCTACCGCGGGCAGTTCGACGGGAGCCGCCCAGGCAACAGCGTGCCCGTTACCGGCGCCGATCTGCGTGCCGCGCTGGACGAGGTGCTGGCCGGAAAACCCGTCACGAAGGATCAGATCCCGAGCGTCGGGTGCAACATCAAGTGGAAGGCCGGCAACGAGCCGGACTACTTCGCGCGCTAGATCCGGTTGACGCCCTCCCGATTTCTCGTCCGTTCCGGAGAGCCCATGGCGACCCGCAAGCCGAAGGCAAAGCCGAGGAAGCGCGGAAAGGCGAAGCGCTCGACCGCGTCGCGCAAGCGCATCCCGAGGAGCAAGGTCAAGCGCGGCATCACGTCGGCCGAGGCGCCACTGTCGATATCTGATCCGGAAGTCGCGGGCACGGTCATGCGCATCCAGGCGTCGGGAGGCAGCGCCGCCGGGGCCTGGCGCGATCCGCTCTCCGGGCGGCCCCTCATCCTGGCATGCCTGCCGCTCGCCGCCGTGGAGCCGACGCCGTTCCAGCGAGAGCTTTCACCCACCCACACCAAGCGCCTCGCGCAGAAGATCGACGAGAGCGGCGCTTTCCTCGATCCGATCATCGCCGTCGCCGCTCCGGTCGCAGCCATGAAGGAGGGTTTCTGGACGCCGAACGGCCGGCACCGCCTCGCCGCGGCGCGATCGCTCGGCATGCAGACGATCACCGCCATCGTCTCTCCGGACGAATCGCTCGCCTTCAAGATCCTCGCGCTCAACACCGAGAAGGCGCACAACCTGCGCGACCGGAGCCTCGAGGTGATTCGCATGGCGCGCGAGATCGCCTCGCGCGACGCGCGGGCGAAGGAGACCGACCACGCCGCCGAGTTCGAATCGGCCCCGCTCCTCACGCTCGGGATCCTCTACGAGGAGGAGAAGCGGTTTTCGGGCGGCGCCTACCATCCCGTGCTGCGCAAGGTTGATGCCTTCGAACCGTCGAAGTCGCTCAGGGCCAGCCTGCGCCAGCGCGAGGGGTGGGCCTCGCGTCTCAAGGGCATCGATGTTCAGGTGACGAAAATCGTCAAGGGACTCCAGGCGCGCGGCTTCAAGTCGCCCTACCTCCGGACCTACGTGGTGGCGCGCGTGAACCCCGTGCGCTGGCTGAAGGTCAAGCGTGGCGACACCCGGCCCCTCATGCCGATCGGTGAGGCCCTCACCCGGATGTCCCGGAGCGCCCGGGATTTCAACCTCGATGCCGTGAAGCCTGGCGATCTCGCGCTCGTGGCGGCCCTGTCGACCGGCGAGGGCGACTGACCTGCCACCGGCACCTTCCCCGTCCTGCCAAAAAAGCCTCAAGTAGCCGTGCGAACCGGTCGAAACCATTGAAGGTTTCGCGTCACCACCAATCCGGGATCCGCATGGCCCGCAAGCACCTCCGAGTGCTCCTGATCGACCAGGACCCCGCCGACGCTTCGACGATCGAGCGGCTGCTCGCTGTCGAGGGGAGCAGCTGGTTCACCCTTTGCCAGGCCACTCGCCTGAGCGAGGGGCTCCGCCGGCTCAGCGAAGAGACCTTCGACGTCATCCTGCTCGACTTGAACCTTCCGGATTCCAAGGGCGTGGCGACTGTGGCCCAGGTGCGAGAGATGGCGCTCATGGTGCCTATCGTCGTTCTGGGGACAGCCCGCGACGAGACGCTGCAGAGCCAGGCCATCCAGCGAGGCGCGCAGGACTACCTGATAAAGGGCTACGAGCCGGGCCAGAGCGACACCCTGATCCGCGCCATGCGCTACGCGATGGAGCTGAAGCAGACCGAGGAACGGCTCCGCCACATGTCGCGCTACGACAGCATGACCAACGTGGCGAACCGGCCCTTCCTCTACGACCGCCTCGAGCTGGCGCTGGCCCGGGCGAAGAGGCATCAGCGCGTGCTGGCGGTGCTCATTCTCGACCTCGATCATTTCAAGGCGATCAACGACACGCTCGGGCACACCGTCGGCGACCGGCTATTGAAGCGGGTGGCTGAGCGGCTGACGGGTTCGCTCCGCGCCAGTGACACCGTGGCGCGCCTGGGGGGAGACGAGTTCGCATTGCTCCTCCCCGAGCTCACCGAAGTGGAAGACGTGACGAAGGTCGTCGACAAGATCATGACGGAGCTGAAGCAACCCTCGGTCATCGACGAGCAGGAGCTGTTCGTCTCTGCGAGCATCGGCTCGAGCGTCTATCCCGCTGACGGGGATGACGCAGAGACGCTGCTCAAGAACGCCGACTCGGCCGTTCAACGCGCCAAGCAGCTTGGCCGGAACAATCATCAGTTTTACTCACCCGTCATGAACGCGAAGGCATCGAAGCGGCTTCAGCTCGGCAATGCGCTCCGGCGCGCGGTGGAGCGCGAGCAGTTCGTCCTGCACTACCAGCCGCAGGTTGATCTCCATACCCAGCGCGTGGTGGGCGTCGAGGCGCTCGTGCGCTGGCGGCACCCGGGCTGGGGCATGATCCCGCCCAACGAGTTCATCCCGCTGGCCGAGGAAACGGGGCTCATCTTCCCGATCGGAGAGTGGGTTCTCAGGACCGCCTGCGCGCAAGCGCGCCGCTGGCAGGATGCGGGGCTACCTGCGATGCGGGTGAGCGTGAACCTCTCGAGCCGCCAGTTCAACCAGGGGAACCTGGTCGACGTGATCACGTCTGTGCTGCGCGAAACCCGGCTCTCTCCCGACTACCTCGAGCTGGAACTGACGGAGTCGAGCTTCATGCACAACGAGGAAGACACGCTGGCCACCCTCCGGCGGCTGAAGGAGATGGGGCTACACATCGCCATCGACGACTTCGGCACCGGTTACTCCTCGCTCCGGTATCTGAAACGCTTCCCGATCGACGTGCTCAAGATCGACCGCTCGTTCGTGAAGGACATCCCGGCCGACGCCGAAGACGCCGCGATCGTCGAGGCCATCATCGCGATGGCGCGGGCCCTCGGGCTCCGGGTCATCGCCGAGGGGGTCGAAACCCCCGAGCAGCTCACCTACCTGATGGCCCAGGGATGCAGCCTCATGCAGGGCTTCTACCTGAGCCAACCGCTCGAGGTCGAGGAGCTGACACGCAGCCTCGCCGAAGGCGACACCTGGAAGCCCCGCGGGTCCACCGTCAGCGCCAGCACAGAATAGCCATCCGGTTTTAATCGAAGGGAAAGGTCAGCGTCCGCCGAGTCGCGCGCGGAGCATTCGGAGGAGCACGCCCGGGCGAGTGATAGCCAGCCAGAGCCGGCCGGAGGGCGAGGTGAGATCGGGAAGGATGCCGAGGTCGACGGCGACGAAGCGCTCCTGGTAAGAATCGGCGATGGCCGCCTTTCCCTCGAAGTTCTTTCCCTGCGGAACATCCTCGAAGACGGCGCCCTCGGCGTAGGTGCGCATGACGCGCGCCATGTCGCGGGCGTTCTCCGCCTCGACGTGCTCAAGCACAACTTTCTCGATGGCTTCGCGTGTGAGTCCCATGGGCCGGACTCTACTCCAACGGACCCGAAAGGGAAACCGGGGTCAGGCTTGACTTATTGACTTGTTGGATGAACGGAAGCGGACCCGGCCTCAGTTGTCGCGCGGAACGGCCATCATGCGCTCGAGGGCGCGGCGGGCGCCGGCGGCGATGTCGGCGGGAACCTCGACCTCGAAGACGTCCTCCTCGAGGGCGCGTTTCACGGTGGGGAGATCGTTCATCTTCATGTAGGGGCAGTGCAGGCGGCAGCCGATGCAGCCGTCGGCCGAGACGAACTCCTTGTCGGGAAACTCCTTCTTGAGGCGATGGATCATCGCCCACTCGGTGGCCACGATGTAGGTCCGGGCCTCCGGGTGGCGTTTCACCGCGTCGATCATGCCGGTCGTCGAGCAGACTTCGTCGGCCATGGCAACGACGTCTTCGCGGCACTCGGGGTGGGCGATGACAATCGAGTCGGGCGCGCCGGCCTTGACGAGCTTCACCGATGCGTCGCGCAGGACGTCGTGGGTGGGGCAGACGCCGTCATAGATGGCGAACTGCTTTCCGGGAACCTGCTTCGCCACCCAGCTGCCGAGATGCCGGTCGGGCGTGAAGAGGATCTTGTCGCCGGGAAGGCTCCGCGCCACCGAGACGGCGTTGGCCGATGTGCAGCAGATGTCCGAGAGCGCCTTCACCTCGGCGCTGGAGTTGATGTAGGTCACGACCGCGTAGCCCGGATAGCGGTCCTTCCAGTCCTGCAGCGACTCGGCGCTGATCGAGTCGGCCAGCGCGCAGCCGGCGGAAAGATTCGGCAGCAGCACCTTCTTGTCGGGGTTCAGCACCTTGGCCGACTCGGCCATGAAGTGAACGCCGCAGAAAACAATCCGCTCGTGCTTCGTCTGCTGCGCTTCCTTAGCCAGGCCCAGCGAGTCTCCCACGTAGTGCGCAACGTCCTGCACTTCGGGGAGCTGGTAGTTGTGCGCCAGGATGATGGCGTTCTTCTCGCGCGCGAGCTCGCGGATCTCCTCCGACAGGCGATCGGCCGCTGCGCGGTCTTCGATGCGGAACCGATCGGGCACGAACGCCTGCCCGTCGTCTTTCCTGTTCTCGATCGCCGTCTGCGTGGCCATTTCCTGCCTCCGCTTCGCCCGGCAGCAGCCGGGTAGAAACCGATATCCTAGCGCAATGCACCCCGCTCCGCACGAGCGCCCGCATGTCATTGCGAGGCGGCCCCTCACGGGTGCGCATGTCATTGCGAGGCGGCCCGGAGG
>JAUYMQ010000139.1 GCA_030698575.1 Deltaproteobacteria bacterium | reverse complement strand
CGTAGACGTCTCCCAAACGCTTCCTTTACGCGTTTGCTGATGCCTTGGTGTTCTAGACTCCGCAGACGTGCCATACACGGTTAAACTCGCAGATGCGGTACGGTTTATCAAGTCACACGCACGTAACGTGCGTGTGACTTGACGGTTTAACGCGTGCGCTCCGCTTGATGCTAGACGACCCTCCGACTTACCTTCATGACACGGCCGGCAATAGGTCCCGAGCAAGCTCGCGAACGCAACAGAGCGGAGCGCCAAGTGCATGACACGCTTTCGGTGGGCATCAGTCGCTTGGGGGCGGTGGGCGCGGTGCTCGATGCCGGTGGTCAGCCATTTGTGTTTTCGGGAGGCGTCGTCGAGCCCGGCGCGACTCCTCCCCCCGTCGATCCGGGCATAGAGGAGGATTTGGCAGATGGACGAACGCGAGCGGGAGGATCCTCAGCCAGATCATGGCAAGGGTCCACCGGAAGGGCACGGGCGGCCGAAGGATCGGCCGCCCCACGACAAGGGGAGGCCAGTGCCTCCACATCGGTCGTCGGCGAGTTCGAAGCCGAGTGCTTGACCGGGGATTTGTCGGGCGTGGAGGTGGCGTACCCGGGGGTCAGGGTGCACGCCACGCCCGACATGGTCATCCTCTTGAACCGGATTCAGCCCATTAGGGGCTTGCCAGACAGCGCATTGCTCCTGACAGCTTGGCCTCGAGCATATGACCGCTGGCCAGCGTCATGGGCGTGGTGGTCACCTGGTATATGGGTCGGGGAGCGTCACACCAATTACCCAGATGGAAGCGTCTGCGCGTTCGAAGTAAGCGACGGAACGTGGCGACGTGGCCAGTCCGCGGTGGTTTTTCTTGATCTGCAATCGGTTTGGCTTGCGCGCCACCTACACCTGAAGCGCCTAGGCCGATGGCCGGGACGGCAGATTCTCCACACGGCTCACGAGCGGGTTATCGAACATCGGGCCGGCGAGTTTTGCGGATGCGATTGCGGACGTCTCTATGAGCAATGCTGCCATGACGGAGACGTGCGACTGGGAGCCTACGGCAGACTGAAAGATTTCCGCATGCGGAACCCACACCGAGGACCTCGGCGACCGCCCGAGACCGTCGTGCAGTGGCTCGTCGGAACGAGTGCAGAGATGCCGAGAGCCGACAAGATCACGCTGCAATGGCTCTCCCCGTCCGGCGTTCGCCTGTTCGGCGGATAACCCTAGCAACCGAAGAGATTCTCCGTGAGACAGCACCACGCGGTCCGCGGCATCGCTGAACATCTCGAACGGGCCTCGTTCTTCGACACCGAAGCGAGATCGGCCACCAACGCCACAGCTGCGTTTCGGCACTGGATGGCCGCTGTCTACTTCCTCCGCGCTCCCGTCGAACTGATGCGCGAAGCCGCGAACCGGGGCGAGTTGACTGTCGGCCTCGCGGAATGGGACCGCCTCATTGTCCGGATGGCCCCGCGCTGGCGTCTGGTGCACCAACTTCGCATCCGGGATTTCCACCATGGCAGCGTGATCGGGCCAAGGCACATGCGCCTGGAGTACACGCTTCGACTCCCGGCGCTAGGCCACGCCAACGTTCAGTTTCGCGTGAACCCCGAGAGACCCCGACTGCGCTTCGGCGTGTCAGATGGGAGTCGGCCCTCCAAATTCTTCTTCACGTCAGGGTTCCTCGTGCAGGATCACCTTGAGCCCCGGCCAATCCTGCTGCCGCGGCTTGTCGATGAGCAGATCAGGCTCCTCCCGAGAGCGTTGCACGCGTTCTTGCAGGTGCTTCGCTCGTAGTCTCGGTATTAAGCTATGCGCGAGTTGACCTACCTGGGCGCAGCGTAGCGTGCGCATTGATCCACGCGACAAGATCGCCGGCGTGCCGGTGATGAAGGTCCGCGACCTGCTGCTCAGGTTCATGGGCGCGACGGTGGTCGCCGGGTACTTTCGGGACGCCGGATTGCTGGAGGTGCTGCTCGCGAAAGGGCTAGTCGGAACGCTCTACCGTGACCCGACTCAGCTACGTGAACCCCGTGTGGTCATTGGCCCAGGGGACCATGCGGTTGGCCCGTGGTATGAGCTTACGGACGAAGGCAACGGCTTCGCGCAAGCATCCGCTGCGGCCCCGCTCCGGCGCGCCACGGCGGAGCGCAAGCTCCGCGAATTCATGGCGCGTGTCGAACAGGTCAACCAATCCGAAGAGTTCGCCTATCGCGTCAAGCGTGTCGTGCTTTTCGGCAGCTACCTGACCGATGCCGAGCGCGTGAATGACATTGACCTTGCGGTCGAGTTGGCACCCCGGTGGGACGGTTTTGATGTCGGTATTCAGTACCGGAAAGAGCAGGAGCGGGTGAGACTGGCACCGCGCCATAGAACGCGCAACGCTTTGGCGGTCGAGCAGTGGCCGTGGCGAGAAGTATTCCTCTTTCTGAAGGCGCGCTCCCGCGCCTTCAGTTTTCATGGCATTCAAGACCCAATCCTTCACGGCATCGCAAAGCGCGTGCTCTATCCGCCTGAAGAGGTCACATCATAATCCGATTTGTGGAGGCATCGTGAGCAGCGTAAGCCAGTGCTGTACCGCTCGCCAAGGACTATCGATGATGGAATCCGGTTCTTGAATGCGCCTCTGCCGGAAGCTTGCAGCGACGACGAGAAATGCGAGCGAACCAAGCAGTCTGCCGCTAAAGCCCCGATCAGTTAGGGGTGCGCGTCTTTAGAGGCAGCGTATGCGTGCTGTGAGTAGCCTTTACCGATCCGTTCGGGTTATGCGAGAAGAAGGTACGTGAGGGCGCTATCTGTGTCGACCTCTTCATTGAAGGTAAAACCACTCTCATCTGGAAGGGGGATGGCCGGACATTTGACGCTAATGCGTCGCCAGATCAGTCGCGTGCGCAGATGTATTTGATGCCATCCCAGCCCTCCGCGAGCTTCTTCATTCCAAATGAGTCATGTTTTGCGGCCGGCGGAGGATGTTACGCACCATCAGATGGTAACCACATGACCGCCAGGGCGGCCGCGGGCGGCGGGATCAGTGTTGACTTCAATTTCACAAACTCTGCCAAGATCGCCGGCGTCGTACCGAATCCTGACATCAACGGCTCGTTGACGTTCACTCCCGACGCCAATGGAAGCTACACGATGTCAGGATCGATAACGAGGTTCCCGGCTCACGCGGCGTACGTTATGCGCGGTGGTCAGTGGCAACTGATCGGCACGCCACACGGTGGATCGTCTCCGATCGACTTGTTCGATTTTCGGAAACCTTTGAAATATCCGTAGGTGCTTCCCAGGGAGGAACGCAAATGCGTGGAGTGCTGAAGCAACTCGCGTTTAATCTGTTCCTGGCGCTTGCCGCCCTGGGCGTCATTTGGCTCGGGGGAATCACGCTGGTAAATCACTTTACCACGGGTGCTGAAATACCTTCAGCTTCCGGGTTGGTGTTCTTACTGATCCTCAGCCTGCCTCTGGCACTCTTGGCATGCGTCGCCCAAGTCCTGAGTATGATGCTGATATCACGTACTCAGATGGGCTCGCATCCGGCTCTCCTGAGAGCCATCTCAATGGTCGTGTTCCTCGGTGCGTTCATGGCCGGTCAGCCAGCGCGGGACTTAGTAACCAGCAGGACGGCAGTCGCACCTTTCATCATTGCGATTCTGACGTATGGTCTCCTGCACCAATTGCCTAGGAGACGTCTCGACGCATCCCGGATTTCTTCTGCGGGTTCTCCACACTCCTAGGACGCAGAATCGTTATGCGGTGGGCCCCATGTAGCGTCGGCGCGATCACGTGTCATGTCGGACGCGGCACGCGACGCGCCCGTCCAATGGGTTATCGGATCCGCGCCGGGCCCTAACTCAGGAGCGCGCAACAGCCGCCCGCTGGGCCCGGTCGCGATCGAGTGTTTTGCCGGCGGCCATGCGTGAGCACGCCGCAGCTCACAGCGCGGATCCGCGCCGGGCCCAAGGCTCAATTGATTCCAACAGTTTTCAAAGAGCAGCGACCGGCGCGCGCCGCGTAGCTCGATCCTAGCCCAACTCGGAGGCGTGGCGTTCCTCGCGGAGCGCGACCCTCGACACCCCGTTATCGGAGACTCAAGCGGACGCTCGGCCGGGGGAGCCACTGGCACATGGGAGGCCAGCCCAGAGGCTGCCTCGACTCACAACGGGCTCCGTCGTCCCGGCCGGCCAGCCGAACTGCCGTCAGCTCAGATCATGCCGCCACCCGCCGCACGGCCGGCGGCGCGATGGTGAACAGCCGCCGATCGCGGGCGATGCTGTACAGCAGCCGCAGCCCGGAGCGCATCACGGCGACCACGGCTTTCATTTTGACGCCCCCGTTGCGCCGGCAGAGGGCGTCGTACTCGGCGCGGAAGAGGCTGCCCTTCGTGATGCTGCGGACCGCGAACATGTAGGCGGCCTGGCGCAGCAGCGGCCGCCCGCGTTTGGAGATGCGCTTCGTGCCCCGGAGCACGCCGCTCGAGCGCTCGATCAGCGAGAGGCCAGCGACCCGAAGGATCTGCTCCCCCGCCTCATAGGCGCGCGGGTCGCCGATCGAGCCGAGGAAGACAGCGGCGGTCACGGGCGCGACCTTGGGGATGCTCAGGAGATACGGCGTCTCCGGGACGGCCTGGAGGGCTTCCACGAGCTCGGTCTCGAGGGCCTTGATCTGCCGCTCGAACAACGCGATCCGCTCGAGGGTGAGCAGGATCTCTTGTCGGAGGCGGGCTTGGGCGCCGGGGAGCCCGAGGGTGGCCCGGGCCGCCGCGACGAGTTTGTCGTAGGTCTCGGCGCCGAGGTGGCCGCGGCTGGCGGTCTTCAGGACGCGCAGCAATTTGGTCCTCGTGGCGTCGAGCAGGTCCTGGGGCGTCGGGAAGGTCCGGAGCACGGTGAACGGCGTCTTCTTGGCGATGAGCGGAAAGAGGGCCTCGAACTCGGGGAAGACCACCTGGATCAGCGTGCGGAGCTGCGTGATCGCCCCGCGGCGGAGCAGCGAGAGTCGCTCCCGTGCCGTGACCAGGTAGCGCAGATCGGCGTACGCGGGCGACAGGAACGGGAAGGTGACGAAGTGCCCCTGGGCCAAGAGATCGGTGATGGTGCCGGCGTCTTTCGCGTCGGTCTTCAGGGGCTGGTTGTGCGCGACGTCCTTCCAGCGCTTCGTATGCGCGGGGAGCACGCTCACGATCGGGAAGCCGAGCTGGGCGAGGTAGTGGGCGAAGGTGAAGCCGTAGTTCCCGGCGAACTCGATGCCGACGAGGATCGTCGTAGCCGCGGCGCCCGGGACTTGTTGCCGGATGAAGGCGACCGCCGTGTCAAACCCGCTGCGGGTGGTCGGAAAGCTGAACGGCTTGGAATCAGGCTGGTGCTGCGGACGGACGACCAACGTGTGGGAGAACTTGCCGGCATCGACGCCGACGCAGGCCGCGGCATGGTGGGCGCGCTCACGCTTGGGGAAGGAGATCATGGAGCCCCCTGGGGCTAAAGGTGAGCTCCGAGGGTGCGCCCGGTGACCCGGACGCGCTACGAGCGGAAGTGGGACCCTCGACCCCTATCTACCAATAGGGGTGTTTCTCACGACACTCGGTTGATCTTCGGGTCCGCTGTTACGACACCGACGCCCAGGACCTCGCGTGATTGCTACTCGGTGTCGTAACTCGGTTCCCTAACGAGTCGCATGGGGCTGACGCCCCCACCCATCCCAGCCCCACCGCGTCCGCTCCGCCGGCGCTGCGCGCCGGCTCCGCGTCAGGGGGTCGCGGGTTCAGCTGCGCGCGGCCTTCGGCCGGCGCTCGCTGCGCGAAGGATCTGCTCTGGGAACGGGGAAGGCGCGATGGATGACCATCCACCCACCGCGCCTCGTTAGCGTAGGCTTGGGGAGAGTGAGCCTACGCCGCCGGCTTCACGATGCCCGGCCCTTCGTCAGGGGGTGAGGACCTAACGGCCCCACCACACTGTGCGCGCTGGCCCACGCGCCCATCAGCTCGGCATTGTCACTGAACCGATACCGCACGATCCCGTCCAGCACCTTCACCTGCTCGGAGATCTCGGCCATCACGGCCCGCAGATCGGCGCTCGCACCCGTGCCCTAAAGGGCCGGCTCGGCCACTACGCGCGTCCTCAAGAGCCTGCCCTGAGCGTAGCGAAGGGACGCGGGTGAGCCCTTCAGGGCTCCCGCTCTCGCCGAGCCGGCGCTTCAGCGCATTTTTTTACTCTTCTCTGGTGTTACGCCGCGAATCTAAGTTGGACCGGTGCAAAAACGGGCGCCTCGTTCTGAATTGCGTTTCGAACATCAACACTGCCGCTTTCATCAACGATCTCGATGACCGCCGCAACACTCTGTCGAAAGCCCGCCTCCAAGTCGCCACGGGTCATTAGTCTTAGGCGAAGTTCCCATTCACCCGAGGCGTAACCGCGCCTAAAGGAGTGTTCAAAGTGGATGAGAGGATTCCAAGGGTAAAGCGCATCCTCTTCATCACCACCGATGGCCTGTTCTCGAAGACCACCTTGAACGCGTTTCCTCAGCCGCGCCGCTACGCGGCACAGGGAATAATTGACAGAGTCATCCGCACTCACTGGGGGGTCGAATACCACGGTACCGCGAATCCTAAGTCGAGACGCTGGGTCATTCACCAGCTCTTGAGGAACATGGAAGGGGATGTACAAATAGGTATCCTTCTCGATCTCCCCCTCAAACAGGTATGCCGACGAGTGGTTGGTGGCAAAGAGCGCATTCTGGATTCGCGGCTCTCCGAAGCCACAAAAATCGTGAGCCGCCACAGGAGCACCGGGAGACGGAGTACGTACCGGCTCGGCAAAATGACACAAGAGACCGCGAACCAGGTTTGGGCTGGCACCTCGGTATGCGTCGAACAACCTAACTGCAAACTGAGCGACCAGGGGCGCCGAGAAGCTTGTCCCAGTGTTGTAAGAGAGATGCGCACCGTCCCGATCGAGGCCGTACGCAGCGACGATCGGGGTCGTGGTCCAACCCATCCCATCGAAAGCCACGTTGCCGCCATGCATGGCCAGTTCAGGCTTTAATGCTCGGTCTGCTCCCGGGCCCCTCCGCGAAAAAGGGCTGATCTCCCGTTCGCGGGCTACACAATTCTCTTGACAAAAACGTGCGATCGAGCCCACGGTGAGAGCCAGTAGGGCCTCGCTGGGAGAAAGGATTCTGCTATTTGAGTCCAGGTAATGTGCTGGAGGATTCGCGGTCGGATTCTGAATGTTTCCGGCAGAGATGATGAACAGTACCTTGTGCTCGCGAGACAGAAAGTCTATCAGTCGTGCGAGCGTAGAGTATTGTCCCTCTGCAATGGGATTCGTCCCTAGAGAGAGATTTACGACCTTGGATTGACTCGCTATCGTGGGAACGACCCTTTGAAGTATCTCCCCAAGTTTTGCTGGCGTGTGAAAGACCCGATTTCCAACATTATCCATGCCCGTGACTTGAACATCGATGACCGGGCACCAAGGGAGCGCTCGGTGGTTCAGCACAGTGGTAATGTCGTCGCCGTAGATCACCCGGCTGGCTATAAACGTCCCGTGAGCTGCGTGCGGGCCCGCGGTCCCTTGAGGCAATTCATTAATAGTTCTCAGCACCAATCCCGCGAGCAACGAGCAGTTGCCATTGATGCCCGAATCAACGACAACAGCCGGCATTTCGCACTGCACGTGCTCAATTTGTATTATTGCAGGAACGGGATCAGCCTGAATCGCTGCTTCTGAGACAACCTCAGTGTTGTTTTCGAATGATCGAACAAACATGTATTGTTCGCCTATTTCCGTCATCTCAGCTCTCGTTAGAGTGGCGGCGATACCCACTATTCCGTTCGCGTACGAGTAGGTAGCAACTTCCCTCTTCCCTCTTTCTCGAAGACCTCCAGCTATTCTGGTTGCGACGGTCGCCTTCATCTCTGTAGGAAGTGATGCATACAGCGTTACTAGGCAGTTTACAGCCTGTTCTCTCGCCGCATCCGCAAGACCTGGTTCAATCTTTCGTTCTACGGAGACGGGCGTTAATGATTCGATAGCGGCGAAGTTGGTCTTGCCGATATGCCGACTAGAGTCGGCATATCGATCGAGCTTCTGAGCAAGCCTTGGGATGAGGTCTCGGCTGATCCTTGCGACGGCAACATTGGATTCGCTGGAACTCAGCGAAACGATTTCAAAGCCTAGATTCTTCAGGTGTTGGCGCTCTTTTGCTGCGGATCTACCGGGGCTTGTGGTCACCTGCACTATCAGGTCAGCAGCCAGGTCAGCGTCTAACTTTCCCTCAAAGTTCTGGAGGGATCGCCCGAAGGCGGCTCGCAGGGCTCGACTATGAGCGGCAACGTCTTCACGGGTGTACGTATCGCCACCCCCCCGCACGACGACAGCTTCGCTGCGTGCCAGAGCCGTTGAAATTCGTAGGTGGGGCAAGCCATCTGGCAGCATGCGGATCTCGTCCGTTCCCGGAAGTGAAGGCCCACTACAGGTGTTAAACGACCCGGACCTCGCAGCTCCAGCTGCGAAGATGGGGCCGCCACGTGACAGCGTTAGGGTGTTTTTGCGGCACGAAGGGGTGGATTTGCGGCAATTCCACTGCAATCCTCTGCTTCATGGTGCACGCCGATAGCCACATGCCGGATCGAAGGCGCGACAGCCGCGCCTGAGTCGCCAGTCGCAGGGATCAGCACGACCGCCTCCTCACGGACCAGCAAACTCACCTTTAGGCTTCTTGTGGAACGCGCGCGGAGCGAAGGATCTGCTTCGGAAAGGAAAGGCGCGATGGATGACCTTCCACCCACCGCGCCTCGTTAGCGTAGGCTTGGGGAGAGTGAGCCTACGCCGCCGGCTTCACGATGCCCGGCCCTTCGTTCCCCCTCTCCGGAACGGAGAGGGGGTCAGGGGGTGAGGACGCCTGAGACCGGAACGCCCCCACCACACTGTGCGCGCTGGCCCACGCCCCCATCAGCTCGGCATTGTCCCCGAACCGATAGCGCACGATCCCGTCCAGCACCTTCACCTGCTCCGAGATCTCGGCCATCACGGCCCGCAGATCGGCGCTCGCACCCACGACCTGCCCTGAGCGCAGCGAAGGGTGCTCGCGCCGGCCGGCACGCGTGGCCTAAATCCGTCGTCGACCTTGCTGTTCCCTCATTCGTTGAGTTTGCAGCCCAACGAAGCGCAGGTTCTGCTGTACACAGCTACGCTTGTAGACCATTGTATTCTGGGCGTATCTTCGGTGTCTATTCGGTAGCCGTCCACTCGCAACTTCGAGCGTCCCATGGGACTGAAAACCGGCATTCAGTGGACGGACGCGACGTGGAATCCCATGACGGGGTGCACAAAGATTTCGCGCGGCTGCGACAATTGCTACGCACTGTCGCTGGCGCACACGAAAGTCCGCGACGTCTATCTACGTGGCACTCCACTCAAGAACACGGCAGCCAACCGCGCCGACCCGTTCGCTCCGCGCTTCTGGCCTGCGCGCCTCGATCAACCCCTGCGCTGGCCGGAACCGCGCCGAGTGTTCGTCAACAGCATGTCCGACGTGTTTCACGCGCATTTCTCGCTCGATCTGATTCAACGCGTGTTCGACGTCATGAACCGTGCACACTGGCATCAGTTCCAGGTGCTCACCAAACGGCCTGAGCGCGCCCTGCGCTTGGCCGATCGTCTGACGTGGAACGAGAACATCTGGATTGGGACGTCCATCGAAGACATGAATGTCGCCTCGCGGGCAGACGCGCTGCGCCTCATCCCGGCTGCCGTCCGTTTTATCAGCGCGGAGCCGCTCCTCGGCTCGCTCGATGGTCTCGACCTCGACGGAATCGACTGGGTTATCGGTGGCGGCGAGAGCGGCGCGACCCACCGCGCCTGCGATCCGGCCTGGGCTCGCGAGCTCAGAGATCTGTGCGTCCGTAAGGGCGTGGCATTTTTCTGGAAGCAATGGGGCGGCCGGACGGCTCGATCGGGCGGGCGACTGCTCGAAGGTCGCGAATGGAGCAACTACCCGGTTGCGCTGGCCGCCGAAGCCTAGGCAAACAGATTCCCCTGCTGCGCCGTTGTCGTGTGCTGTTTGATCCAGCCGGAGATCACAGCCGCGGCGGGATGATCCGAGGCAACAGCGTCGGTTTTGCTGCGTCCTTCAGGACGCGCGCTCTCGCCGAGCCGGCGCTTCAGCGCACGGATCACCGATCCGACAACCTGCACCCCCACCAACAACAACAAGAGGCGCGGCAGGCGAACCATCCACCCACCGCGCCTCGCTCCATCACCAGGGGGTGAGGACTACGCGGCCCTGGGCGTCTCACTACCCGACTCTGGTTCGCTCTTCGACATGAGAACCATTTGTCACGCAGCAAAATACTAGTACTTTTGTACGATGATGCGGTTGCTTGATCGACTCAAGGAGCTGAGAGAAGCAATCCGAAGCACCGCGCTCGCCAGCGGCGCTGTGGACATACGTGTGTTTGGCTCTGTCGCCCGAGGGGAGGAAGACGAGCGCAGCGATATAGACTTCCTCGTCTCGCTGAAGCCTGGTAGATCACTGCTGGACTTGGCGCGATTGGAACTGCGGCTCGAGGAACTACTCGGTCATCCAGTCGACGTCGTCACGATAAACGGCCTCAGAGAGCCGATCAGATCGACGGCTATGCGCGAGTCGATGCTTGTCTAACGGCCGCCCAGATGATTCAGACCTATGCGACCGCGGTCGCAAAGCCTTCGATAGCGATCAGACCCTTCGCGATGCCATCCTCTACCAAATTGTGGTGATTGGTGAAGCTGCCAAATCAGCACTGGAAGCGGATCCGTCTATTGAGGATGACCTCCCGGAAATCGAGTGGTCACCAATGGTCCGAATGCGCGACCGGATTGCGCATCACTATTGGGCGACGGACAATGACGTGGTTTGGACGACAGCAGTTGAATCCGTGCCGAAACTTCACGAAGCGCTCGTTAAGGCTCTGGGACGTGCTAAATAGCACAAGAGGCGCGGCAGGTGACCATCCACCCACCGCGCCTCGTTAGCGTAGGCTTGGGGAGAGTGAGGCCCATCCGCGGCAGCCGGAACTGCGCGGCAAGCTCCGTGTTCTCGCTCGCCGCCAGGCCGCCCACGGCGGACAGGTACAACAGCAGCTTGCTCCGCAGCGCGCGCCGTTCAGAAGCAGGTCCTTCGCGCCTTCGGCGCTCAGGATGACAATCGGCGCTCGCTTTTAGCAAAGAGGGGAGGGGAAAGAGAGAGTTTTGGCCAAATCTTCCCAGGTAGGATTATGGCCTTCGATCAGGTGTACCTAGGGCATGATCATTCTCTTGCCGCCTTCATCCTTCTTTTTCTTTTCCATAAAGCGAAGCACGAGCATGTCATCCTGAGCGAGGGCAAAGCCCGAGCGAAGGAGATCCTTCGCGCCTTGGCGCTCAGGTCAATCGGCCGCTTCGCGGACGTCGGGGCGCTCGTCCGCCAGCAGCCGGAACGTCTTCACGGCGCCGGTGAGGCGATCGGCGGCCTCCGCCAGCTGGTTCGCCGACGACGCGATCTCCTGCGTCGACGCCGTCTGCTCCTCGCCTGACGCGGCAAGCTCCTCGGCGGACGCGAGCAGTGTATCGGTCTGTCCCGCTACCGAGCCCAGCCGGTTCGCGATTTCCTCCACCAAAGCGCGCATCTCGCTCGCCGAGCGCGCGATTTCCCGCGTCCAGGCGTCGTTGGCGTCGGCTTCGCTCGCCACGCGTGCCAGACCCTGGGCCGCCGCGTGGGCCGCTTCGCGGACCGCGGCGCCTCCTGCGGCGAGGCGCACCAGCCGGTCGCGCGTCGCCTGGACGCGCGCCAGCACGCCGCGCACCGTGTCGGACGTTTCGCCGGCAGCCGCGGCGGCGACGGAGGCGAGCTTGCGGACCTCGTCGGCGACGACCGCAAAGCCCCGCCCCTGCGGCCCGGCGCGCGCCGCCTCGATGGCCGCGTTCAGCGCCAGCATGTTCGTCTGCGTCGCCACCGCCTTGGTCTGGACCACGAACGTCTGGATCCGCGAGGACGCCTGGGCGAGCGCCTCGGCTTCCTCGGCGCCCTTGGCGACCTCGTCCGACAGCTTGGCGAGCTGCGCGGTGCTCTGATCGAGCACGTCCTTGTGCTTTCGCGCGAGCGCGGACAGATCGGCGTTCCGCCGCGCGGCCTCCTCGGCGCCCTGCGCGAGGGTCGCGGCGATCTGGAGAATGCGTGCCGCATCGTCGGCCGCCGCGCGCACCAGCTGCGCCTGCTCGGCCGCGCGCCGCGACACGTCCTGCGCGGTCGCCGACATCTCCTCGGTCGACGCGCTCATCTCCTCGGTGGACGCCGAGATCTCCGAGGCCATGGCCGCGGCCTCGTCCGCCGCGGTGCGGATCGCCCCCACCAGCCGCCGCAGCGCCACCACCATCGAATGGATCGACGACAGCAGGTCGGCGACTTCACTGGCTTCCGCTCGATGCGTGGACACCGTGACGGACAGATCGCCCCCCGCCACACGGCTGGCGATCGCGCCCGCCGCCCGCACCGGCTCGGTCACCAGCCGTCCCAGGCGCCGCGACAGCCAGAACAGCGCCCCGACGGCCACCGCGCCGACCAGCAGCGCGCCCAGCCAGACGCTGCGCTGCGTGGCGCGTGCCGCCGCGAAGGCGGTGGCGGTCGGCTCCCGATAGAGCACGCGCCACTCGCCCTGGTTCGCCGGAACGGAAATGACCAGCTCTTCACCGCGCGCGGTCCGCGTGCGCACGCTGGTGGCCTCGCCGGTGAGCGGAAACTGCTCGCGCTCGGGGAGCGAGAGCAGCAGCAGCGCCGGGTCGCGCGACACGAGCAGGGTACCGTTGCCGTCGACCACTTCGAGGTAGGCATTGCCGCTCAGCGTCTCCGCATCGAGCAGCGCGGTGAGGCGGGCGAGCGCGAACACCGCCCGGAACACGCCGATGGGCCGCTCCTGGCCGGGCGCGCGGATGGCGACGTCGAATTCGAGGGCCGCCGCCCCCGCCGCGGTGTCGTAGCGCGCCTGGCCCTCGTACAGGCCGTCGCTCATGCTGCGTTGCCACCACTCCTCGTCCCGCTGCACGAAGTCCGACGGCCGGCTCGAGGCCAGCACGTTCAGCCCGCGGCGCTCCGTCACGATGATCTCGGCGAAGTCCGACACCGTGACGTAGGCGCGGAGGTAGCCGGCCAGCGGCGCGTCGGCGCGTCCCCCCAGCTGCCGCGTGCCGCTGAACGACCGCTCGAGGGTGGGAATGTCCAGGCGGTCGAGGCCGCGGGCATCGACGTCGGCGGCCGCCCGGCGCACCGCGTCGATCAGCTGGGGCATGTTGGCGAGGGACACGATCTCGCGGCGCCGCTCGTTCAGGTAGTGCGTGACGATGGCGGCGACGCGCACCGCCACGTCCCGGCCGCGGCCGTGGGCCTGCTGCTCGAGGACGTGGCCGATCCGGTTGCTGGTGAGCCAGGCGACCAGCCCGACGAGCAGCAACGCGGCGCCGGCCCCCGAAAGGAGGAAACTCTGACGGAGCTGCTGGGATTTTGTGGCCATGCGGGTGGTCGCGCGCAAAGGTATGGAGCCTGACAAGGCGCGGCAAGGCCGATTAGTTTCAAGCACTTATGACGTACGATCCCGCGGCCGTCGAAGCCCGCTGGCAGGCGCAGTGGGCGGATCACCACACCAACGAACCCGACCTCGATGTGCCGGCGCGGCCGTTCTACAACCTCATGATGTTCCCCTACCCCTCGGCCGAGGGGCTGCACGTCGGCAACATGTTCGCGTTCACCGGCGCGGACATCTACGGCCGCTTCAAGCGCCTGCAGGGATTCGACGTCTTCGAGCCGATCGGATTCGACGCCTTCGGCATCCATTCCGAGAACTACGCGCTCACCGTCGGCACGCATCCCGCGCGGCTGATCCCGCAGAACATCGAGACGTTCCGGCGCCAGCTGAAGCGGTTCGGCGGCATGTTCGACTGGCGCCACGAGGTCTCGACGACCGATCCCGGCTACTACAAGTGGACGCAGTGGCTTTTCCTCCAGCTCTTCAAGGCGGGGCTGGCGGTGCGCAAGCGCGCCGCGGTGAACTGGTGCCCGGCCTGCAAGACCGTGCTCGCCAACGAGCAGGTGATCGACGGCTACTGCGAGCGCCACCCCGACGTCAAAGTCGAGCAGCGCTATCTGGAGCAGTGGTTTTTCGCGATCACGAAATACGCCGAGCGCCTCCTCGCGAATCTCGACACGATCGATTGGTCGTCCTCCACCGCGCAGCTCCAGCGCAACTGGATCGGCCGGAGCGAGGGGGCGGAGATCGTCTTCGAGACGCCCGCCGGCCGGAAGATCACGGTCTTCACCACCCGGCCCGACACGCTGTTCGGCGCCACGTACCTCGTGCTCGCACCCGAGCATCCGCTCGTGGAATCGGTCACCGCGGACGAGCAGCGCAGCGCCGTGAAGGCCTACCTGCGCTCGGTGCAGGGCAAGGACATCGTGTCGCGCAAAGTCGGGGAGAAGGTCAAGACGGGGGTGTTCAGCGGCAGCTATGCCCGCAATCCCGCGACCGGCGAGTCCATCCCCATCTGGATCGCCGATTACGTGCTCATGGAATACGGGACCGGCGCGATCATGGCCGTGCCGGCGCACGACAAGCGGGACCACGAGTTCGCCACCCAGTTCCAGCTTCCCATCCGCCAGGTCGTCGCGGGGGAGAAGGGGGGGGAGTCGCTCCCCAGCGTGTCCGCCGACGGGGTGCTGATGCACTCGGGCGCGTTCGACGGCCTGCCGTGCCGGGAGGGAGGGACACGGATCGTCGAGTGGCTGGCCGAGCGCGGCAGCGCCGCCGTGCGCGTGCAATACCGTCTGCACGACTGGTGCATCTCGCGGCAGCGCTACTGGGGGCCGCCCATTCCCATCATCCACTGCGAGCGCTGCGGTCCCGTCGCGGTCCCGGAGAAAGACCTGCCGGTCGTCCTGCCGTTCATCGAAGACTTCCGGCCCGACGATACGGGCGTCAGCCCGCTCGCCCGCCACGAGGAGTGGTACTTCGTGAAGTGTCCCGAGTGCGGCGGGCAGGGGCGGCGCGAAACCGATGTGTCGGACACGTTCCTCGATTCGGCCTGGTACTTCCTCCGCTACCCGTCGACCGAGTTCGGCGACCGGCCATTCGACAAGAACCGGACCAAGACGTGGCTGCCGGTGAGCAGCTATATCGGAGGCAACGAGCACGCCGTGCTGCACCTGTTGTATTCGCGCTTCATCACCATGGTGCTCCACGACCTCGGGCATGTGGGCTTCGACACGCCGTTCCCCAGGTTCCGCGCCCACGGCCTGATCGTGAAAGACGGCGCGAAGATGTCGAAGTCGCGCGGCAACGTGGTCATTCCCGACGCCTACATCCAGCAGTGGGGCGCCGACACGTTCCGCATGTACCTCATGTTCCTCGGCCCGTTTCAGGAAGGCGGAGACTTCCGCGACGAGGGCATCATCGGGATCCGGCGTTTTCTCGAGAAGGTCTGGACGCTCGCGCACGAAGCCCGTGACGGCGGCGCCGCGCCGCCGGCCGTCGAGCGCAAGCTCCATCAGACGATCCGCAAAGTGTCCGCGGACACCGAGGCGCTGCAATACAACACGGCGATCGCCGCGATGATGGAGTACGTGAACGAGCTGCGGGAGCAGGGAGCGGGGAGCAGGGAGCAGATGAAGCCACTGATCATCATGCTCGCGCCCTATGCACCGCACATCGCCGAGGAGCTGTGGCGCGTCCTCGGGGGCGAGGGCCGGACGATCTTCGCGCAGCGGTGGCCGTCGTACGACGAGCGCCTGGCGACGTCGGGCGACGTCGAGATCGCCGTGCAGGTCAACGGGAAGCTGCGCTCGCGGCTCGTCGTGCCGCGCGGCACCTCGGAGCGGCAGGTGCTCGAGCGCGTCATGGCCGATGGGGCGGTGCGGAAGTTCGTGGACGGACAGCCGGTGAAAAAGGTGATCTACGTCCAGGACCGGCTGGTGAACCTGGTGGTGTGAGTTACAGGATCCGGGCGATCACATCCCCCACGACGTAGCCGACGGCCGCAACCCCCAGTCCCACCACGAACATGTCGAACCCGCTGCGCAGGATCCCGCGGCCGGTAAAGAAGCTGCGCGCCGCTCCCACCGCGAAGTGGGACAGCATCGCGATGGTGAACGCGATCCACATCGCCACGCGGCCCTCGAACACCAGGAACGGCGCGACGGGGATGAACGCGCCGACCGCCGTCGCCGATCCCGTGATCCAGCCCTCCTTGAACGGCGTCGCGTGCGCCTCGCCGATCTTCAGCTCCTCGCGCACCTGCTCGTCCAGCGCCCGCTGCGGATCGCGCATCACTTCTTCGGCCATCCGGCGCGCCGTCCGGGGGTCCACCCCCTTCGCCTGATACACGAGGTTCAGCTCTTCGACCTCGAGCTCGGGCATCAGACGGATTTCTTCCTTCTCCATCGCGATCTCGTGCGCATTGACTTCCTGTTCACTCTTGGCCGCGAGGTAGCCGGAGGCGCCCATCGACAAGGCATCGGCGATCGAGCCCGCGACGCCCGAGATCAGGATGATATGCGGCTCCACCGCGGCGCCGATCACGCCGGCGACGAGCCCGAAGTTGGCGGTCAGCCCGTCGTTGAACCCGTAGACGACGTTGCGGAGAAACCCTCCCGAGCCCGTCTTGTGCCACGGCTCGCTCCCCCGGCCCGACAGACCGGCCAGCGTCTCCGCGTGCGCCGCCGATTCCTTGGCGAGCTGCAGCGACACTTCCTGGGCGTCAGGGAGGCGCGATGCCTGATGCAGGTTGAGGTAGCCTTTGACTTCCTGGCCCTCTTCGCGCAGCAGCAGCGGCAGCAGGTAGCGGGTCCCGAATCGCCGCCCGAACCACGCCCGGAGCCGGGCATTGGTGGAGGGGCGCGCGGGGCCGGTACGATGACCGTGACCCGCCAGCAGCTTCTCCCACATCTGGACGTGGCGCTCCTCGACGCCCGCCAGCTTGACGTAGACATCCTTCTTATGGGGATCCGTCTCCTGACCTGCCAAAGCGAGATAGAGGTAGGCGGCGTCGGCTTCGTCCTGCCAATGGTGCAGCCACTCCTGCACGTCGGGTTTGGGCATGCTGCAAGATATCGCGATGCCATTCAACTTCCTACTGGGTAATTACTTAGGGAATGGGGAATGGGGAGTGGTACGATCGTACGATCAGTCCACACCATGAGGTCCCATTCCCCACTCCCCATTCCCCGTTTGGTGCGACCCTCCGGGTTACCATCGCATCTTACCTTTCGGACAGATGACCGTGGCTCTCGCCGTTCCGGATGTCCTCATCGCGCGCGCGCAGGCGGGTGATGAAGCTGCTCTCGAGGCGCTGTATCGCGCCTTCGAGACGCCCGTCTACAACCTCGCCCGGCGCATGCTGCGAAAACCGGAGGACGCCGAGGACGTGCTGCAGGAGACGTTCCTCGAGATCGTCCGGAGCATTCGCCAATACCGCGGGGAAGGGCATCTGTGGGGCTGGATCCGCCGGATCGCCTCGACCAAGGCCCTGATGAAGATCCGCCGGGAGCAGCTGCGGACCATGGCGCCGCTCGATGATGAGCCGGGGAAGCCGGGCATGCACATCGCTGCGAATCTCGATCTGGAGCGGGCGTTGGAGCACCTGTCGGACACGTCCCGCGCCGTGGTCTGGCTGCACGATGTCGAAGGCTTCACGCACGAGGAAATCGCGGAGCAGATGGGCAAATCGGTGAGCTTTTCAAAGTCGCAGCTGGCCCGCGCGCATGTGCGGCTGCGGCGGCTGTTGGATGAAGGAGGGGAAGCACGCGCATGATGCACTGTACGATGGATGATCTGGGAGCGCTGCGCGCCGGAGAAGCATCGGTATGGGCGCGGCAGCACATCACGACCTGCGCCGTCTGCCGGGTTGAGCTCGACGCGCTGTATCAGCGGGTCGCCCAGCTCAAGGCGTTGCCGGC
>JAUYMQ010000135.1 GCA_030698575.1 Deltaproteobacteria bacterium | reverse complement strand
GTCGGGCGTCCACATGTGGAAGGGCACGGAGGAGATCTTGAAGCCGAAACCGGCGAGCAAGAGTCCGATCCCGGCGAGGGCGAGAGGCGTGGGCTCCCAGGCGGCGCGGATGGCCGCGAGATCCGTCGCGCCGGTGGCTCCATAGGTCAGCGCGATGCCGTAGAGCAGAAGTCCGGTCGCGAAAGACCCGAGGAGAAAGTACTTGAGGGCCGCCTCGTTCGATCGCGGCCGCCGCCGTGTGAAACCCGCCAGAACGTAGATCGGAATGCTCATCACCTCGAGCCCCAGGAACACGGTGACGAGATCGGTGGCGCCAGCCATGGTCATCATGCCGGCCAGGGCGCACAGAACGAGGACGTAGTACTCGCCGTGGTGCGCCTGCATTTCTTCGAGGTAGTTGACCGAGGCCAGGATGGTGAGGATGGCGCCCGCGAGCAGTATCAGATTGAAGAAGACGGCGTAGGTGTCCAGGACAAGCATCGACGGGGAGGCGGTCATGAAGCGCAGCGGCGCGTCCTGTGAGAGAAGAAGACTCGAGAGCATGGCGAGCACGAGGCCGACAACCGTCACAATGGCCAGCGCCGCCCGCGCGCGGCGCGGCAGGGCCAGATCGAGCACAAGCACCACCAGCGCCGTCCCCAGGACGAACAGCATGGGCTCGAGGGCCCGGATGTCGAACATCGGCGCTTCGAGAGTCATCGGGCCGCCTCCCGGCTCGACAGCCGCGCCTCATCCGGCTGGCCGCCGTCGGCGCGCCAGCCTCCGGCGCTCTTCGATTCGACGCGCTGGAGAAGCTGTGCGACGGCGGGCCCTGTCTTCGAGGTAAATGTGCCGGGGTGCACGCCGATCCAGACGATCGGGAGAACGACGGCGATGAGGACCGCCAACTCACGCAGACTGAGATCCTGGAGCCCCTTGTTCTCCTCGCGATCGCAGGGGCCGAAAAACACCCGCTGCACCATCCAGAGCATGTAGACCGCCGCGAGGATCACGCCTGTTGCAGCCAGGGCCGCCGACCAGGGCGAAACCTTGAAGACACCGAGCAGCACGAGGAACTCGCCTATGAACCCGTTCAGGCCCGGCAGGCCGATCGAGGAGAACGTGACAACGAGAAAGAAAGCCGCAAGGATCGGGAGCGATTTCGAGAGCCCGCCGAAGTCAGCGATCATGCGCGTGTGGCGCCGCTCGTAGATCATCCCCACCAGGATGAAGAGCGCCCCCGTAGAGAGGCCGTGGTTCACCATCTGCAGGAGCCCTCCCTGCACGCCCTGCAGATTCAGCGCGAACATTCCCAGCATTACGAAGCCGAGGTGACTCACGGAGGAGTAGGCGACGAGCTTCTTCACGTCGGCCTGCACCATCGCGACGAGCGCTCCGTAGATGATGCCGATGATCGCGAGGCAGAACACCCAGGGAACGAGCTGCACGGTGGCGTCGGGGAATAGCGGCAGCGAGAACCTGAGGAAACCGTAGGTGCCCATCTTCAGAAGGATTGCCGCCAGGATCACCGAGCCCGCCGTGGGCGCCTCGACGTGTGCGTCCGGCAGCCAGGTGTGGAAAGGCCAGACCGGCACCTTCACGGCGAATGCGAGGCCAAAAGCCAGGAAGAGCAGCGTCTGGGGCCCCAGCCAGCCCTCCCCCAGCGGCACCTGCACTTCGTAGAGCCGCAGCAGGTCAAACGTCCAGGCGCCGAACTGCTCGTGGTGAAGAATGTAGAGGTAGATAATCGCCAGCAACATCAGAAGGCTGCCGATCAGCGTGTAGAGGAAGAACTTCACCGCGGCGTAGATGCGTCTCGGCCCGCCCCAGACCCCGATGATGAGGTACATGGGCACCAGCATCGCTTCCCAAAATATGTAGAAGAGAAACACATTGAGGGAGACGAACGCGCCCAGCATGCCGGTCTCGAGGGCGAGCATGGCGGCCAGGAAGGCCCTCACGTGCATGGTGATGTCGCGCCACGCGGCAAGCAGCGTCACCGGCACCATGAAGGTGGTGAGAATCACGAGGAAGAGGCTGATCCCGTCCACCCCGACGCTGTAAGCGATGCCGTACTGGGGGATCCATCGCGCTTCATCCAGGAACTGGAAACCGCCGTCCCCCCCGTCGAAACCCGCCCAGAGCCGCGCCGACAGGACGAAGGTCGCTGTGGCGAAGGCCAGCGCGGTGAGGCGCAGGGCGTTCTCCGATCTCCCCGGGATCAGCACGACCACCGCCGCCCCGAGCAGTGGCAGGAAGGTGATCCAGGTTGTCAGGTTCTCCATCGGCATCGCATTCGGTCCCTAGCTGAGGGCGATGTAGGCGATGAGCGCCACCACGCCGATCGTCATCGCGAGCGCGTAGCTTTGGGCCACGCCTGTCTGGAGCCTGCTAATCACGCCGCGGGCCAGGAGGGCTACCGTCTCGGCGGGGCCGTTCACCAGCAACCCATCGATTACCCGCACGTCCACGAAACGGAACAGGACGACGTCCGAGAACACGCGGATTGGCCGCACGATGACCAGTTCGTACAGCTCGTCGACGTAATACTTGTCCGAGACGATCCTCATGACGTCGGCGAATAGCCGCGATTTCATGGCGAGCACCATCGGGAGCACGCCGCGGGCCTTGCTGTAGATGAGCCAGGCCAGCGCAATCCCCGCCAGCGCGATCCCCACCGAGACGGCCGCCAGGGCGATCTCGGAAGGCCCGTGCGAGGCCGCTTCGGCACCTGCCGTGTACGCGCCGGCGTGTCCGCCGGACTGCCCGCCAAAAACCGGCTCGAGAAAATGGTGGAAGTGGTTGCCGCCGACCACCGCGCCGCCCAGTGCGCGAGGCCAGCCGATCATCCCCCCGAGAAACGAAAGCGCGGCGAGGATCGCCAGTGGAACCCACATGACGGCGGGGGATTCGTGCACGTGCGCTTTCGTTTTGGCGTCGGCGCGGCAGCTCCCGGTGAAGGTCAGGAAGAAAAGGCGGAACATGTAGAAAGCGGTCATGAACGCCGCCGTGGCGCCGACGGCCCAGAGCGCGCCGCTCTGCTGATAAGCGAAGTGGAGGATCTCGTCCTTCGAGAAAAAACCGGCGAAGGGCGGAATGCCGCTGATCGCAAGCGTCGCAATGAGGAACGTCCAGGTGGTGATTGGCATGAGCTTCGCCAGCCCGCCCATCCGCCGGATGTCCTGCTCGCCCCCCATGCCGTGGATGACCGATCCCGAACCCAGGAACAGCAGCCCCTTGAAGAATGCGTGCGTCATGAGATGGAAGATCGCGGCCGTGTAGGCGCCCACACCGCAGGCGAGGAACATGTACCCGAGCTGGCTCACGGTCGAGTAGGCCAGCACCTTCTTGATGTCGGTCTGCGCGATGCCCATGCTCGCCGCGAAGATGGCCGTGGCCGCGCCGATGGCGGCGATGACGTCGAGGGCGCCGGGCGCGAGATCATAGAGGAAGTGCATCCGCGCGATCATGTAAACGCCTGCCGTAACCATCGTGGCGGCGTGGATGAGCGCCGAGACCGGTGTGGGGCCGGCCATCGCGTCGGGGAGCCAGACATAGAGCGGGATCTGGGCCGACTTCCCTGCGGCGCCGACGAAAAGCAGGAGTCCGATGAGCGTGCAGACCCCCCAGGTCTGGGGGCCCAGAATGGGAAGCGTGAAGCTCACCGCGCTGTCCGCCAGAAGGCCGACATGCTCGGCGATGCCGGCGAAGCTCACCGTGGGATGTCCCGCGGCCGACAGCGACCAGAAGAGAAGAAGGATGCCGAGCAGGAATCCGAAATCGCCCACCCGGTTGACCACGAAGGCTTTCTTCCCCGCGCTCGCCTTTTCCGGGTCCTCGAACCAGAACCCGATCAGGAGGTAGGAGCAGAGCCCCACGCCTTCCCACCCGACGAAGAGGAGCAGGAGGTTGTCCCCGAGCACCAGCACCAGCATCGAGAACATGAAGAGGTTCAGGTAGCTGAAGTAGCGCCAGAAGCCGCCGTCGCCGCGCATGTAGCCGGCGGAATAGATGTGGATCAGCAGCCCGACCCCGGTCACCACGAGGAGCATTACCGCGGAAAGCGGATCGAGTGTGAAAGCCACCTCGGCGCGGAAGGCACCCGCCTCGATCCAGGTGTAGAGGTGATCCACGAGCAGCCGCGCCTCGGGGGGAAGGGCGAGCAGCCGCCCAACCACTGCGAGTGACAGCGCGAAGGAGATCGCGACGGATCCGCACCCGACGAGCGCGATGAGCCTCTCGCCGCGCCTGTTCCACCGCCGTCCGAGCAGCCCGTTTAGAGCTGCGCCGGCAAGCGGCGCGGCGATGATCCAGCGGATGATGTCGAGCGAGGTTCCCTGTTCCATGCTTATCCCGGCCCGCCGGGACCGCGCGGGCGATCGAGCGCCTGCCTCACCAACGCATGAGGTTCAGTTCGTCGATGTTCACCGTCTCCTTGTTGCGGAAGATGGCGACGATGATGGCCAGGCCGACGGCGGCTTCCGCGGCGGCCACGGTGATCACGAAAAAGGCGAAGACGTGCCCGGTCATCGACCCGAGGAATCGGGCGTAGGCCAGGAACGTCAGATTGACGGCGTTTAGCATCAACTCGATGCACATGAAGACGATGATCGCGTTCCGGCGTGTGAGCACCCCCGCCACCCCGATGAAGAAGAGGACGCCGCTCAGCGCCAAATAGTGATTCAACGGGGGCATGGTCAGTCGAGCCTCCGCTTGGCGAGGACTACCGCCCCGACGATCGCGGCCAGGATGAGAATGCTCACGATCTCGAAGGGAAACAGGTAGTCGCTGAAAAGGAGCATGCCCATCTCGCCGGTGGTTCCGTAGGCCTCGTCCACGGGCGCGAGGGGGATGGCCGGCGTGCGGCTCAGGAGCTGCCAGAGTTGCGCCATCGCGAAGAGCACGACCGCGACGCTCACCAGGTGAATGAAGTTGCGGCCGCGGGGACGCAGCTCGTCGTCCTGCAGGTTCAGCAACATGATCACGAAGATGAAAAGCACCATGATCGCGCCGGCGTATACCAGCAGCTGGATGACGGCGATGAAGTGGGCGCTCAGCAGCACGAAGAGCGCCGCCAGCGAGAACATGGTGACGACGAGGTTCATCGCGGCCGTGATCGGGTTGCGCTGAAGCACCATCAGCAGGCCCGAGGCCACGGCGAGGGAGCCGAACACGTAGAATAGCTGCTGCACACGTCACTCCGGGAGCCGCGCCGCCTGGCGCCGGCCCCAGTTCACTAGCGGTTCAGAAGAAGCACGACGAAGCCCGTCAGCACCACGTTCACGAGCGCCAGCGGCAGAATCATCTTCCAGCCGAGGCGCATGATCTGGTCGTAACGGAACCTCGGCAGGGTCCACCGGATTGTCATCTGGAGCCAGATCAGGACGAACACCTTCATCAGGAACGCGCCTACACCCATCATCGAGACGACCAGCGAGGGAAGCCCCACCACAATCGCGGTGAAGGGGACGTGCAGGCCGTCCGGGTGCAACCATGGAATTTGCCAGCCGCCCAGGAAGAGGGTGGCCACGAGCGCCGAGATGACGACGATCTCGACGAACTCCGCCATCCAGAACATCAGGAACTTCATCCCGCTGTACTCGGTGAAGTAGCCCGCGACCAGCTCGCTCTCGGCCTCGGCCACGTCGAAGGGGAGGCGCTTGCTCTCCGCGACGGCCGCCGTCAGAAAGAGGAAGAAGGCCAGTGGCTGCGTGAGGATGCCCCACTTGGGAATCCAGGTGTTCACGCCGCCAAACACGAAGTATTCCCCCTGGGCCCGCGCGATCTCGGTGAGCTGCAGGCTCCCGTACACCATGAAGACGCCGACCAGCGTGAGCCCCATGACGATCTCGTAGGAGAGCATCTGTGCCGAGGCGCGAAGGCCGCCGAGCATCGAGTAGTTGTTATAGGAGGACCATCCCGCCAGCACCACGCCGAAAGTCGCCAGGGACATGATTGCGAACACGAAGAGGACGCCAACGTCGAGATCCGCAACCACGAGTTGGGTGGTCTCTCCGCCGATCGTGAGCGTATCGCCGAAGGGGATCACGGCGAAGGCGGTGAGCGCCGGCACCAGCGCGATGAAGGGGGCAAGCGTGTGGAAGAGCTTGTGGGCCCGGGCGGGGATGAAGTCTTCCTTCGTGAAGGCCTTGATGGCGTCCGCGAGCGGGTGGAAAAGCCCGATGGCGGTGATGCCGAAGATCGGCGCCCGGTTAGCGCCGATGCGATCCTGCATCAGCGCGCTTTGCTTGCGCTCGACCCAGCCCAGAACCCCCGCGAGGTTCAGGACGAGGAAGAACACGAAGCCGATCTTGCCGGCCATGAAAATTGCTTCCGCGGGCATCAAGCTCTCATTCGGGAAGTAATGCGCCCACCTCGGGGATTCGCATCAATTCAGGAAACGACAATCAGGCTACGACAATCAGGCTACGACAATCAGGCTGCGATATTCAGGCTACGACGGTCAGAGTGACACCCTGCGTGCCGACGCTCTCCGGCGTCACGCGGGCGAAGGCCGGCACCTCGCCCGCCAGCTCTTTCAGGATCTCGCGCGGCTCGCCGGAGGGGAGCGGCTGCCCCATGCGCGCCGCCAGGCGCCCGAGGATCTCCCACTCCGGGAGCGCGTCGCCCAGGGCCCGGATTGCCGGGCGGATGCGCTGCACGCGCCCCTTCACGTTCGTCATCGTTCCATCCTTCTCGGCGAAGGTGCAGGCGGGAAGAACGAAGTGAGCAATCCGCGACAGTTCGCTTTCGTGGGTGTCGAGGCAGACGATGGTTGGGACCTTGCGGAGGGCGGTGAGCACCTTCTCTCTTTCGCCGGCAAGCAGAAGGTCGGCGCCCAGCACGATCAGCGCATTCACCTCGCCCCGCTCGCAACGATCGAGGATCGCCCGCGCCTCGTCCTCTCCCCCCACACCCATAGCCCGCGCGCCCGCGGCGTTCGGCGCCTTCTCGGCCTGAATGAGAAACCCGTCAGGCTCCCAGGCGGGAACGACCATCGCGGATCTCTCTACGCCGAGGACGCCCCGGACGAACTTCGTGAAGACAAAGAGATCCTCGTTCGTCGCCCGCGCGCTTGCCACCGCCGCGAGGGCGGAGGCGCCGTCATTGTCGCGCGCCTGGCGGAGCGCCGCGGCGGTCGCGTCCACCGCCATGTCGAGCGGAACCTCGGCGGCGGGCTGGCCGGGCGCCTCGATCATTCGCGCGGCGCGAATCCGATCCTCGGCCTGGACGTGCCCGTAGGAAAGGCGGCCGTCGTCACACATCCAGGTGTCGTTCACGGCGTCGTTCCGGCGGGGAAGGTATCGATAGATCCGATCCTTGTAAACCGCGACGTTGATATTGCAGCCGTTCGCGCAACCTGTGCAGACGGAGGGAGTTTCTTTCAGAAACCAGACCCGCACCTTGAATCGGAAATCCTTGCCCGTGAGCGCCCCGACCGGGCAGATGTCGCATGTGCAGATCGAGTAGCGGTTGTCCAGTTTCTGCCCGGGGAAGGTCGCAATGACACTGTGATCACCCCGGTTGTGCACGGTTAGCTCACCGGTCTTGCTGACCTCCCGGCAGAACCTGACGCATCGACGGCAGAGAATGCAGCGCTCTTCGTCGAGGAGAACGCGAGGGCCGATATCCACTCGCTTGCTGAGCAGGCGCTTCGGTTCGACATAACGGCTGTGACGCATGCCGTAGTCGAAGCAGTAGTTCTGCAGCTTGCACTCGCCGGCCTGGTCGCAGATGGGGCAGTCGAGGGGATGGTTGATGAGAAGAAGCTCCATTACCGCGCGCCGGGCGTCCTCGACCTTCGGAGTTTGCGTGTTCACCACCATGCCTTCGAGCACCGGCGTGTTACAGGCAATCTGCAGCTTGGGCATCTTCTCGACTTCCACCTGGCACATGCGGCAGGAGCCGTCGATCGACAGCTTGGGGTGCCAGCAAAAGTAGGGAATCCGGATGCCGTGCGCCTTCGCGGCCTGGAGTATCGTGGTGCCGGGCTCCACGACGATCTCTTTCCCGTCGATCGTGAACTTGGGCATCGTCTTTCCTTGCTAGACTTCGAAGCTTTCCGGGAAGGGGCACTTCCCTTCCTTCACGTGCCGCGCGAACTCGTCCCGCCAGTGTTTAAGAACGCCCTGCACGGGCCAGGCGGCGGCGTCCGAGAGGGCGCAGATCGTCACGCCCTCGATCGAATTGGCCACATCGAGCAGGAGATCCAGATCCTCCATGCGGCCGGCGCCGGCCTCGATGCGGCCGATGAGCTTGTCGAGCCAGGCCGTGCCCTCGCGGCACTGCGTGCACTGCCCGCAGGACTCGTCGCGGTAGAAGTGCGCGATCACCTTCGAGGCGCGCACCATGCAGGTGGTGTCGTCCATGACGATGAGCCCCGCGGTCCCCAGCGCGCTTCCGGCTGCGGCGAGAGAATCATGATCCATCCTGACGTCCACGGCCGAGGCGGGCAGCGGCTTGGTCGAGGAGCCCCCCGGGATGAAGCCCTTCAGCTGCCGGCCGTTCGCGATTCCGCCGGCGTGCTCGAAGATGATCTCCCTGGCCGTTGTGCCGAGGGGTAACTCGAAGTAACCCGGCCGCACCACGTGCCCCGAAACGCCGAACAGCGTTGTCCCGGTGCTCTTCTCGGTGCCGATGCCACGGAACCAGTCGATCCCGCGATCGACGACGTGCACCACGTGGCAGAAGGTCTCGACGTTGTTCACCGTCGTGGGCATTCCCCACAGACCGTAGTTCGCCGGGAAGGGCGGCTTCTTCCGGGGCTGCCCCTTCTTCCCCTCCAGGCTCTCCATGAGCCCGGTCTCTTCCCCGCAGATGTAGGCGCCAGCCCCCCGGTGCAGATAGACGTCGAAGGCGAAGTCGGTGCCCATCACGCGCGGTCCCAGATAGCCCCCGTCGTAGGCTTCCCGGAGGGCGGCCTCCAGCACGCGGGCCGGATGGACGTACTCGCCCCGGATATAGATGTAGGCGGCCTTGGCCTGCATCGCCCATCCGGCGATGATGAGTCCCTCGATGAGCTGGTGCGGATCCCGCTCCATGATGGCGCGATCCTTGAAGGTGCCCGGCTCCGACTCATCCGCGTTGCAGGCGATGTACCGCGGGCGGTCGTCCTGCCCGGGCTTGGGCATGAAGCTCCACTTGAGGCCGGTCGAGAACCCGGCGCCGCCGCGGCCCCGCAGCCCGCTGTCCTTGACGAGCTGAACGACCTCGGAGGGGGTCATCGAGCCGATCGCGCGGCGCGCCGATTCGTACCCCCGGTGGGAGAGGTAGAAATCGAGCTTCGCCGAGTCCTTCTCGCCGAAGTGTGTGGTGAGGTAGGCTTCGCTCATCGCCACCGCCCGCCCGCGCCGTCAGGAGAGATCATCGAGGATCTCGTCGACGCGCGGTTCGGTCAGGTTCTCGTGGTAATCGTCGTTCAGCATCAGCATGGGGGCCGTGCCGCAGGAGCCGAGGCACTCGACCTCGCTCAGCGTGAACTGTCCGTCAGGGGTCGTCTCGCCGGTCTGGATGCCCAGCTTGCCCGAGATGTGACGGGTGATGCGCCGCGCCCCGCGCAACGCGCAGGAGATGTTCCGGCAGACCTGGATATGGTGCCGCCCGACCTGCTTCTGATTGAACATCGTGTAGAACGTAACGACTTCCAGCACCTCGGCCGGCTTGAGGCCGAGCAGCTCGGCCACCTCTTTCATCCCTTCCTGGGGAATCCAGCCGTGATCCCGCTGCAGTACGTGGAGCGCCGGAAGCAGCGCAGCCCGCTTCTCGGGATAGCGCTTGGTGCACTCCAGGATCTCCTTGCGCGCGGCTTCGTTCAGCAGGCTCACCGGTCGCACTCCCCCCCGATCATGTTGATCATCCCGAAGCTCGGAACCAGATCGGACAGCATGCCGCCCTTCAGGATGGGGCCCAGCGCCTGGAGGTTCGCGAAGCCCGGCGGGCGGCAGCGCACCTTCACGGGCTTGCCTGAGCCGTCGCTCACCAGATAGAAGCCCAGCTCGCCGTTCGGGCTCTCGACCGCCGCGTAGGCCTCGCCTTTCGGCGGCTGCACGCCCTCGAAGACGATCTTGAAGTGATTGATCAGCTCCTCCATCCGCGAATAGACGAGCTGCTTGGCCGGCCAGCGCACCCGGGTATCCTCGACGTTGATCGGGCCTTCGGGGATCTTCTCCAGGAGCTGCTCGACCATGCGCATCGACTGGTGCATCTCCTCCATCCGCACGAGGTAGCGATCGAAATTGTCGCCGTACTCTCCCACAGGGACGTCGAAGTCCACCTGGTCGTATACCAGGTAAGGTTCGTCCTTTCGCAGATCCAGCGGCACGCCCGTGGATCTCAGGCAGGGGCCGGTCCAGCCCCAGTCGATCGCGTCTTCCGCGGAGAGCACGCCGGTGCCACGCATGCGATCGATGAAGATGCGGTTGTGGGTGAGGAGCTTGTCGACGTCGTCGATGAGCTGGCGGGTCTTGACGAAGTGAGCCTTGAGTTTCTCCGCGAAGTCAGCGGGCAGATCAGCCTTGACGCCGCCGATGCGCACGTAGTTGTTCGTGAGCCGCGCGCCGCAGAGCGATTCGATCAGATCCCACATGAGTTCGCGGGCTTCCACGAAGTAAAGGAAGGTCGAGAAGGCCCCGACCTCCATGGCGCTGGGCCCGATGCAGGTAAGATGATCGGCGACGCGCGAGATCTCGGAGGCGATGGTCCGGATGAAGCGGCAGCGCTCGGGAACATCGATGCCGAGGAGCTTCTCGACGCCCATGGCGTAGGCGACGTTGTTGATGATTGCGGAGTTGTAGTTCAGCCGATCGGTGTAGGGGAAAGCCTGTTGCCAGGTGCCGTGCTCGCAGCTCTTCTCGAAGGCCCGGTGAAGGTATCCAATCTCGACATCCGCATTCACGATGTTCTCGCCGTCGAGCGTGGCGAGTACACGAACGGTTCCGTGCGTGGCGGGATGAGACGGCCCAATGTTCAGGATCATCTCATCTGTGTGAAGCTCATTTTCCGGTTCGGCCATCAGCGCTTCCGCCTCAGTTCTTTGGCCCGATCAAGGGCTGACGCTTGTCGATGGGGTAGTCCTTGCGCAGCGGATGGCCCTCGAACTCCTCGTAAAGCAGGATCCGCTTCAGGTTCGGGTGGCCGCGGAAGACGATCCCGTACATGTCCCAGGCTTCACGCTCGAACCAGTCGGTCGCCCGCCACACGGATGTGAGCGTATCCATCTCCGGATCGTCGCCTGCGAGCGGCACCTTCAGGCGCATGCGAAGCCCATGGGGTGTCGAATAGAGATGGATGACGACTTCGAAGCGCGGTTCGACGGGGAGGTAGTCCACGGCCGTGAGATCGAGAAAGAGGTCGAAGCGGAGATCCGGCTCCGCCTTCAGGAATCGACAGACATCGACGACGGCCTCGCGCTTGATCACGAGGGTGTCATCGCCGCGATAGGCGTGCCGGCTCAGAACGTCGCCGGAAAATCTCTCGAGGACGCGCTGCACGGCCGGCGAGGGCTTCTCGTCCGAGTCCCCCGCCGCCCTGTTCCCCTCTACTGGTGCATCCATAACGCTTCCTCAGCCGGTAACCTTCAATCCCAGTCGAGCGCGCCCTTGCGCCATTCGTAGGCGAGCGTGATGAAAACCACCCCCAGAAAAATCATCATGGCGCCGAAGCCGTACCACCCCAGCTCGCGGAAGCGCACCGCCCAGGGGTAGAGGAACACCACCTCGATATCGAAAAGGATGAAGAGCATGGCCACGAGGTAAAACTTGACGCTGAAGCGCCGGCGAGGGCTCACCAGCTGCTCCACCCCGCACTCGAACGGCTCCATTTTTACGCGCAGATACCGCTTCGGGCCGAGAATGGTCGTGAGCAGGATGAATGTGGCCGCCAGTCCCATCGCGACCACCAGGGTAATGAGGACCGGAACGTACTCGCCGAGCATGTCTGATCTCGTCTCCGGTATGCCATGAGGAGAAGGTTGGCGGAGCCGGCATGCTGCTCTGCCTCGACCGGGCCGGCGCCACGCTGATCAAGCTCGAACAGGCGGGAAAGCTTCAATAAAATCACCGGCAAGGTAAGTGGAGACCCCGTGCCTGTCAAGGGACGGCCGCGCGCGAAACACGCGCCGGATGGGAGCCAACACGCTTGCAACGCCTCGGGCCCGCCGCCATAATCGGCCACGACAAAACAATCGCACCAGTTTCCGCTGCCGGGTGGCCGGGACGGTGCGCCGCAGGAGCCGCGACGCCTCGGGGGTCGCTCTGAAGCGGGGGTTCATTGATGAAGGTTTCCATCGGTGTTATCGGCGCCGGCAGTTTCGGCACCGCGCTTGCGAAGCTCCTGGGTGAGAAGGGGCACGACGTCCGCCTGTGGGTGTTCGAGGAGGATCTCTGCGAGCGGATGCTCCAGACGCGGGTAAACGACGTCTATCTCCCGGGCGTCAAGCTCCCCCCGAACGTCTATCCCACGCGGGAGCTTCGGGACACCATCAAGGGGCGCGACATGCTCCTGAGCGTGGTCCCCAGCCAGTACGTACGCTCGGTCATGACCCAACTGGCGCCCCTTGTCCAGGAGCCCATCCCGCTCGTCTCGGCCACCAAGGGGATCGAGGTCGACACCCTCATGCTCATGTCGGAAGTTCTGGAAGAGGTGCTTCCAGCCGGCTATCGCGATCACCTGGCCTACATCTCGGGCCCGAGCTTCGCCAAGGAAATCTCCAAGGGAATGCCCTGTGCGGTCAGCGTGGCCTCCTTCAACGACGACCTGTCCCGCCGGGTCCAGGAAGTGTTCAGCAGCACGACCTTCCGGTGCTACACCAATCCCGACGTGGTGGGGATCGAGCTGGGCGGCTCGCTGAAGAACGTCATCGCGGTGACCGTCGGGATCAGCGACGGGTTGCAGCTGGGGCAGTCGGCGCGCGCGGCCCTGATCACGCGCGGGCTGGCTGAGATCACACGCCTGGGCATCCACAAGGGTGCGGAGCCACTGACCTTCCTCGGCCTGGCCGGCGTGGGGGACCTGGTTCTCACCTGCTGCGGCGATCTCTCGCGAAACCGGAGCGTGGGCCTGGCCCTCGGCCAGGGGAAGTCACTCAAGCAGATACTCGGCGAAATGAAGATGGTCGCCGAGGGGGTCAACACCACGCGCGCGGCGTACGACATGGCGAAGAAATTCAACGTCGAGGTTCCCATCATCGAGCAGACCTACGCGATCCTCTACGAGGACAAGCCCGCCCACGACGCGGTCAGCGACCTCATGGGCCGCACCCTCAAGTCTGAAGTTGAAACAGAGAGAATCTAGCTCCTGGATCCCGGCGGTCGCCGGGGTGCCGGTGCGCCGCGTGCTTTTCGTCTGCACGGGCAACCTCTGCCGGAGTCCGCTCGCAGCGGCGCTCTTTCTGCAAGAGGCCCGGGCGCGGGGCGCCGCGCTCGAGGCGTCGTCCGTCGGCATCTACGCTTCCCCCGGGGCCCAGCCGCCCTGGGAGATCGTCCAGCTCGCGCGGGAGGACGATCTCGATCTCTCGGGGCACTCCGCCCGTCCCGTCACGCGCCAGGCCTTCGATGCGGCCGATCTCGTCATCGTGATGGAGCGCGGGCACTTGGACACGCTCCGTTCCCTCTACGGTGAAGAGGAAGGCAAGCTTCACATGCTCTCCGAGTTCATCCCCGGGCGCGCCCGGGGAATGGACATCCCCGATCCCTTCGAGCGCTCGCTCGCCGACTATCGCGCCTGCCTCGCGCGCATTCGTGAAGGACTGGCGGGCCTTCTCCGCCATCTCGGCGCACCCGCCTGAAGCGCTCTCAAGCTTCCCGTCGCCGCTCCGATAGATCATGCGTCTTCCTGAAATCGCCTCCGGGCGTGGGAGTTCGCATGGCTGAGATCGACGACCTGCGCGGCGCAATGTCCCGGCTCGAGGCCCGCAATCGGCGCCTCGAGGGCCTCTACGAGGCCGCGCGGGAGCTCGGCGCGGCCGCGGACACGGAAACGGTGCTGCACAGCCTGCTGGCGCGCACGCTCAGGGCGCTCGATTCCAGGTGCGGCGCGATCCTCCTGCGTGACCCCGAGGACGACAAGCTCTGGGTGAAGGCCTCGCTCGGGGGTGCGGCCCCGATCGGGGAAGCGGCGGCCGTTGCAATGGGCGAAGGGATCGCCGGATGGATCGGCCGTGAACGCCAGGCCCTCCGGCTGGAGGACACGAACGCCGATCCGCGCTTCGCCATGCGCGACCAAGAAGGTTGGATCACCGGGCCGCTCCTCGGCGCGCCCCTCCTGTCGCGGGATCGGCTGGCGGGGGTCATCGAGATCTGGGGGAGGCATGGGGAAGACGGTTACGCGGCCGAGGATCTGGACATCCTCCTGGCTCTCGGCGGCGTCCTGTCCCTCGCGATCGACAACACCCACCTCTTCGAAGAGTCGCTCGCGTCGAGCTACCTCGATTCGATGACGGGCCTCTACAACCACGCCACCTTCCAGAACCTCCTGGAACGGGAGCTGGACCGGGCCGAGCGCTACGCGCGCCCGCTCTCGCTCTTGCTCGTGGACATTGACGAGTTCAAGCCCTACAACGATCGCTACGGGCATCCGGCGGGGAGCAAGGCCATCCGCACGATTGCGCAGATCATATGCGCGCAATCGCGCGCCTCGGACATCGTGAGCCGTTACGGCGGCGACCAGTTCGCCGTTCTCCTCCCCGAGACCGATCCAAAGAGCGCTTTGATTTTCGCCGAGAAAATCCGCGTGTCGGTGGACGCGCACTACTTCCCCGGCTCGGCCGGCGATCTGGCCGAGCACCTCACGATCAGCCTCGGCGTGGCCGCCTATCCCGAGGACGCCGACAGCCACGTGTCGCTCCTCGACATGGCCGAGGGAGCGCTGTTCGCGTCGAAGTTCGCGGGGAAGAACCGCGTGTGCAGCGCCCAGGACATCTGATGCTTGATTTCCCCTTCCGATCCCGCTAGCTTTCCGCACGGGCCGGCGCCGCAGCAGCGGGCGCCCGGCGTAGCCCCGCCCGCATCTCCCCGAACGACCGGACCTGCGATGGACCCCAGGCACGAGCGCCTTCTCGAGATCCTCAAGCGAGAATCCTACGTCCCTGGCCGCGTGAAGCTCGCCTCGGGCCGCGAGAGCGATTTCTATATCGACGTGCGCAAGAGTGCTTTCCTGCCTGAGGCTGCGTCCCTGATCGGTGAGGTGCTCTATGATCGCGTCGAGCCGCATGCCCTGAACGCCGTGGGTGGGATGGCGGTGGGCGCCATCCCGCTGGTCGACGCCGTCCTTCACGCGAGCATGCGCCGCGAGAATCCCGTCCAGGGTTTCTTTGTGCGCAAGGCCGCGAAGGGGCACGGTATGCAGAAACGCATCGAGGGGCGGTTCGCGAAGGGTTACCGGGTGGCGATCCTGGAAGACGTCGTGACCACCGGCGATTCATCGCTCGGGGCCGCCGAATCCGTGGAAGCCGAGGGCGGAACGGTGGCGCTGGTCCTGGCCCTGGTCGACCGTCTCGAGGGGGGGCGCGAGGCGATCACCGCCCGGGGTTACCCCTTCGAGGCCGTTTTCACCAGGCGCGATTTCGTCTGAGGCGCATAGACTTGAATAATGGATCCGCCCTTCGAGCGTTGCCCGTCCTGCTTCTCCTGACGGCCCTCTCCGGCTGCGACACCGGCGACAAGGCGCTTCCCCCGCCGGCTGAGGATCGCCCGAAGATCGTCGTGCTGGGCTTCGACGGCGTCGATCCCGACTTTCTCCAGGAATGGATCGACGCCGGGCGGTTGCCCAACCTGAAGAAGCTGGCCACCGAGGGCACCTTCGTGCCGCTCGGCTCGACCAATCCGCCCCAGAGCCCCGTTGCCTGGTCCACCTTCGCGACGGGGATGAATCCCGGAAGGCACGGCATCTACGACTTCGTGCGCCGCGATCCGGCCAGCTATCTCCCCGCCGTCGCGACTTCCACCATTTCGCCGCCGGAGATGCGCTGGGGGCTCTGGCCTTCGAAGGGCCCCGAGGGGCACAACCCGCGTCGGGGAGAGAGCTTCTGGAAGATCGCCTCCGACGCGGGCGTGCGCGTGACCGTGATCTCCGTCCCCTACACCTTCCCGCCGGACGAGGTGGCGCCGACCGGGCGCCAGCTGTCCGGGCTCGGCACGCCGGATCTTCTCGGCACGAACAGCACCTTCTATTACTTCGGCGACGATCTGCAGGAGGCCGGGTCCGCGGGCGCGGTGGCCGGAGGGCGACTCGTGAGCATCCAGGTGAACGACGGGCGCGCGAACGCGATTCTGAAAGGGCCCACGGATCCGGCGAGCGAGGATCGCGAGGCGCTGACTGTTCCCATCGAGTTCGAGCTCGACGCCCCGCGCAAGCGGGTGACCATCCGGCTGGGCGGCGCGGAGGTGTCGGCGGCCGAGGGCGAGTGGACTCCCTGGGCGCCCGTCTCCTTCCGCGTTTCACCCTTCTACGAGATTAGAGGCATCTGTCGCTTCTACGTCCTCGAAGCGGCTCCGGGGTTGCGCGTCTACGGCTCGCCGCTCAACTACGACCCGCTCGATCCCTACGCGTCCATCTCGAGCCCCGAGACGTTCTCCGCGTCGCTGGCCGAAGCGCACGGCCTCTACAAGACCCTCGGATGGGATCACGACACTTCCGGCCTGAACGACGAGCGGCTGGACGAGAAAGCTTTTCTGGAAGACGCCGCGTCGGTGGAGGATCAGAAGGAGGCGATGCTGCTCGGCGCGCTCGATGCGGACAACTGGGATCTGCTCATCTGGGTATCAACAGCCCCGGATCGCGTCTCCCATATGTTCTATCGGCTCATCGACAAGCAGAGTCCCCGCTACGACGCAGAGCTGGCCGACCGCTACTCCCGGGCGATCGAGGAGTCGTACGTGCGGATGGATCAGACAGTGGGAAAGGTGCTGGAGCGGCTTCCGGAAGGCGCGACGCTCGTCATCCTCTCCGACCACGGTTTCCACAGCTTCCGGCGAGGGCTGCACACCAACACGTGGCTCGTCCGCAACGGATACATGAAGCTGTTCCCGACGCCGGAGAGTTCCGACGGGAAGTTCAGCGCGAAGGAGTTCTTTGCGGACGTCGACTGGTCCGGCACCAGGGCCTACGCCATCGGCACGGGGCAGGTCTATCTCAATCTCCAGGGGCGAGAGCGCGACGGCATCGTGCCGCGCGAGGAGGCGGCGGATCTTGCAGCGGAGATTGCCAGCAAGCTCGAGGCTTTCCGCGATCCGGAAACCGGCGAGGTCCCGATGAAGAAGGTCTACATCGGAGAGAAGATATTTCCCGGCGCCGATCCGCTGGAAAGGCCCGACCTGCAACTCGCGTTCAGCCCCGGCTGGAGGACAAGCTGGGAAACGGTGCTCGGCGGGATTCCAGATTCGCTTACCGGCCCCAACACCAAGAAGTGGAGTGGCGATCACGCCGCAAGCGACGTGACCGACACGGCGGGGATCATCCTGGTGAACGAGCGCCTGAATCTCGCCAATCCCGAGATCGTCGATCTGGCGCCTACCCTGCTCTACGAGTACGGGCTCACGCCGCCTCCCGACGTCGAAGGCGAGCGCCTGTGGTAGCATTTCGACCCGCCGTCATGCCGCGCCCGAATCTCATCACCGGCCGCCGGCCGAGCGTAACGCTCTGCCGGGCGAAGGATGGGCCCTTTCCGTGATCCGCGCACTTATCCGTCTTCTGATTGCCGGCGCTGCCGCCGGCCTTCTTGCCGGGGCGCTTCTGGGGTTCGCCGAAGGCTGGGCGGTGTCGCTCGGCTCGAGCGAACGCATTGAGGCCCAGGCGCTCTGGTTCGGGCCCGCGCTGTATGCCGTCGTGATGGCTGCGGCGGGCGCGGGAGCGGGCTTCGCGCTTGGCCTTCTGGGACGGCGCCGTCCGGGAGAGAGAGCGTTTGCGGCCTTTCTTCTCCCCGCGGTGCTGTTCGGCGGCGGCTTCGTCTTCGCCCGCTTCCGCATCAATCGCGACCTGCTCGGCGAGCACGCGATGCCGCCGCTCCACCAGCTCGCACTCCTCGGCTTGTTCACGCTGCTTTTTGTTCTGGCCTGGCTCGTTCTGCGCGCGCGTGCCCGGCGCGCTGCCGCGGACGCCGGGGCGCCGCCGATGAAGCTTGTCGGAGGCGCGGTGGCAGTGATCATCATCGGGGCCGTCTGCGCGCAGCTGGTCGCCTCGCCGGCCGCGGCGCCGGCGCCGCCGGAAGGCGGGATTCCCCCGGCGCTCGCCGGGCGGCCCGACGTCATCCTCATCATGGTCGACACGCTGCGCGCGGATCGCCTGCCCGCTTACGGCTACAAGGGCGCTTCCACGCCCGCCATCGATCGTCTCGCTTCGGACGGCGTGGTCTTCGAGAAAGGCTCGGCGCAGGCGTCATGGACCAAGCCGTCCACGGCGACGCTTCTCACGGGGCTCTACCCGTCGACCCACCGGGCTATCGGCAAGGTTGATCGCTTGCCGGAAGAAGTGGATACGCTCGCCGAGTCGCTGGCGGGCGCCGGGTGGCGGACCGGCGGAATTGTTTCGAACGTCAACCTCGCGCCGAGTTACCAGTTTGATCAGGGTTTCGGCGAGTATCACTATCTGGCGCCGAACTATTTTTTCGGCGCGAAGGAATCCTCCTCGAAGCTCGCCGTTTACAACAGCCTCCGGCTTGTGCGCGAGCGTTTTCTCTCGCGCCGCAAGGAGGTGAAGCACTACTACCAGGATGGCGCCACGGTGACCGAGGCCGGCAAGGCCTGGATCGATCGCAACCGGGGTTCGCGGTTCTTCCTCTTCATTCACTACATGGACCCGCATGACCCCTACTTCCGCCATCCCTATGACGGCACGGCCGTGGCGCGGGTCCAGACACCGAACCCCGACGCCGCCCGGGCCGGCGAGCTGTCCGACCTGTATGATGGCGAAATAGAATATCTCGACGGGCACCTGGGGGATCTCTTTGATCACCTTCGTGAGGAAGGGATTTATGACGGCGCGCTCATCATCCTGACCGCGGATCACGGGGAGGAATTCCACGAGCACGGCGGTTGGTGGCACGGAACCACGCTGTACGAAGAGCAGATTCATGTGCCGCTGATCGTCAAGCCGGCAGCGGGGGGGCCCCCGGGTCTCGCGCCGGGGAGCCGGCGGGCCGATCTCGCGCGGCTTCTCGATGTCACGCCGACGGTGCTCGATCTGGCGGGCGTCGAGGCCCCCGCCCGCACGCAGGGCGCGTCGCTGGCGGCCGGGCCGGTTACCGGTGAGAGCTTTGCGGAAGAGGATCTCGAGGGGAACCGCCTGCGATCGCTACGCGGCGACACATGGAAGACGATCGAGGCCAACGCCGACAACCCCCGTGGGCTCCCCGATATTGCGCTCTACAATCTGGCGGAGGATCCGGGCGAGACCCGGAATCTCGCCGGCGACGACGAGGGACGCTGGAAGGCCATGCGGGGGCGAATGGATCACACGATGGGCGAAGCCTTGAAGGCCGCCGTCGCGGGCGAGCAGGTGGAGGTGGACGACGCCACACGGGAGCGGCTCCGCGCGCTCGGTTACGTCGAGTAGTTACCAGGGGGAGACGCGGGCCGAAGGGAGGAACACGGGTGCGGCGCTCCCCGAAGACCAGGCTGCTCATCATTGGGCTCGACGGCCTCGAGCCCACGCTCGTTCGCCGCTGGATCGCCGAAGGAAGCCTCCCGAGCCTGGGCGCGCTCGTTCGCGCCGGCGGGCTCACGTTGCTCGAAAGCACCTTTCCGCCGGTGACTTACCCCGCCTGGTCCACCTTCCTGACGGGCGCCAATCCCGGCGCCCACGGCCTTCTCGATTTCACTCTCCGCGTCCCCGGCAGCTACGCTGTCCGCTTCGCCTCCGGTGCAGACCGCCGGCTGCCGACCTTCCTCCGGCTGCTCTCCGACGACGGCGGGCGCGTGGCGGTGCTCGGCGTTCCCACTACCTTCCCGCCGGAGAAGTTGCGCGGGGAGGTGATCGCGGGCTTCGACTCCCCCATCGCGACGGGAATCACGCCGCGCTTCGTGCAGCCCCCCGCGCTGTACGAAACCATCCGGCGCGTTATCGGCGCCTGGCGCTTCGCCGATTTCCAGGAGATCGACATCGGTCCCGGATGGCATGGCGCCGCACTCGCCTCGCTTCTCGACACGGCCGCGCGCAAGGAAAAGCTCGCCCTGCACCTGCTCGCCCAGGGAGGGTATGACGCGTTCATGGTGCTCTTCGGAGAATCCGACACCGTGAGCCACCACTTCTGGATGTACCACGACCCGGATAGCCCGCGGCACGACCCGGGCGGCGCCCGCGAGCACGGCGACGCGATCAGGCGCATCTACCGGCGCCTCGATGAAGCCGTGGGCGCGCTTGTGGAAGCGGCCGGTCCCGGCGCGCATGTCCTCGTGGCGAGTGATCACGGTTTCGGCGGCGCCGGCGATCGGGCGGTCTACGTGAACCGCTGGCTCGAAGAGGAGGGGTTGCTCACCTTCCGTCGGTCGAAGGGGGCGGTGCAGCGCGCTGCCGCGTCCGCCAAGCGCCTCGCCCTCCGATCCCTCCCCGCGCGCGCCCAGGAGGCCGCCTTCCGGGCCGCGCCGGCCCTGGCGAGCGCCGTCGAGAGCGCCGCACGTTTCGGGGCGATCGATCTCGATACGACGCGGGCCTTCTCGGAGGAGTTGAACTACGCACCGTCGATCTGGCTCAATCTCACCGGGCGGGACCCTCAGGGGACCGTGCCTGCACGTGATGCAAATCGCGCACTCGATTCGCTCACCGACCGGCTGCTGGCCTGGCGCGATCCGATCGACGGAGCGCCGATGCTGAAGGGGGTGTACCGGCGCGAGGAGATCTATCGCGGACCCTACGCTTCGCTTGCGCCCGACCTCTTTCTCGACTTCGCGCTGCGCGACGGCTACTCGGTCTCCTGCCTGCGCTCACAAGGTCCGGCTGGCGGCCCGAGCGTGCGCAGGATCAGCGCCGCCGAGCATGTGGGCGGCAAGGAGGGCGGGATGAACGGCTCGCACCGCCGCGACGGCGTGCTTCTGGGCGCGGGGCCGGCCGTTGCGCCGGGGCGCCTTCCCGATCGCGCGTGGATCGGCGACGTGGCGCCCACGGCCCTGGCGCTCACCGGGCGCGCCGCGCCCGCGTGGATGGAGGGGCGGGATCTTCTGCGACGGAGGGAGCCGGGCGGATGAAAAGATGGGCGGCGCGAATCATCCAGCTCGTGATCAGTGTCGGGCTGGTTCTCACGATAGCCGAATGCTCCGTGCGGAAGTTCGCGCCGCAATCCTTGAACGTCCTTCTCCTTCGTGAGGACGGTGTTTTCTCCCACGTTCCGGGCGCCGACGTGATAGCCCACGGCCTCGACACCCAGGCGCACGTGCAGATCAACAGCGACGGGCTCCGTGACGTGGAGCGGCCGCGAGTGAAGCCCCCGGGGGTAACCCGCGTGCTGGTTCTGGGCGATTCGATGATCGAAGGGCTTCAGGTCGAGCTCGAAGAAACAATGCCGAAGCAGCTCGAGATGCGCCTTTCCAATGCATTTCCCGGAAAAAGCTTCGACGTTATCAACGCCGGCGTCAGCGGGTCCACCGGTCCCATGGCAAGCCTCTACCTGGAAAGAGACGGGGCCGCCCTCGATCCCGATCTGATCGTGGTCACCATCACAACTCG
>JAUYMQ010000125.1 GCA_030698575.1 Deltaproteobacteria bacterium | reverse complement strand
ATCCCGTCTGACAAGGGGATTGCTTCGTCGGGCCTGCGGCCCTCCTCGCTATGACATGTGCGCCGTCTAGCGGACGAGCTTCGAGATTTTCTTGAAGGCCTCGGTGCCGGCCTCGCCAAGAAGCTGGAAGACGAGGATCTCGGTCGTCGTGATCTGGACTCCGCCTTCGGCCATCTGCGCGCAGCCGGCCTTCCAGTTCTCTTCGGTGCGCGAGCAGGTGGCGTCGCGGGCGACATAGACGTTCTTGCCTGACGCGGCCAGATCGAGGGCCGTCTGCAGGACGCAGACGTGGTTCTCGACACCCGTCACGATACAGGACGATCGACCGACCTCATCGAGCCGCTGCCGAAAACCCGCATCCCGCGCCGCGCTGAAGACCATCTTTTCGAGCGGCTTGAAATTGTCGATCGCGCCGGCAATCTCGTCTACCGTGGGGCCAAGCCCTTTGGGGTACTGCTCGCTCACGAGGATGGGGAGCCCCAGCGCCTTCGCCGTTTCGATGAGTATCCCCGCGTTGCGCAGCATCTGCTTTCGCGGCTTCTCCGGCATGGCCGGGAGCAGCCGTTCCTGCATGTCCACGATGATGAGCGCCGTGTCGTCCCGCACCGGTCCGAGAACCCTCGTCTTGCTCGTCATTTCATTTCTCTCCCTGTCCCGCCGCCTTCCAGGAGACGCCGGGGGTGCACCCCCTTCACGTGCCCCATGAAGGGGGGGTGGATGCTGTAGCCGAGCAGCGACTGGACGCCCGGCGACATGCGCCGCACGCGTTCGCGCGGGATGGACATCAGGTAGTTCTCCTGCTGGCGCGCCCAGGGCTGGCAGTACTGGTTCGACAGCGCCAGCCGCGGCGCCGTACTCCGGTTGGCGCCTCCCCGGTGGAGAAACGTTCCGAGGAAGACGATCACCGACCCGGCGGGCATCGTCGCGTCGATCACTTTTCCCTCGATCTTCCCCTCTATCGTTGGATCCGGCGGGCGCGGGCGCCGTTCCTCCGGTCCCCGCGTTTCGAAGTCGATCGCTTTCAGGATGTTCTCGAGCTCCGGATCGCTCCAGGCGTGGCTGCCCGGGACGATCTGCGTCGCGCCGTTCTCCGCCGTGAAGGGATCGATGGCGTAGATGGTGCTCAAGCTCACGGCCGGGCGGGGGCGTGGAATCCGGTAGAAGGCGTCGTCGGTATGGAAGGCCTGGGGAGACTCGCCGGGATGGATGCAGATAGCCTGCGACGCGGTGAGAAGGTAATTCGGTTCGAGGAAGGCGTCGCAGAGGGCCATGATGCGGGGCTCCTCGGCGAGATCCTCGAAAAGCTTGCCGAGGCCGACGAGCGAATAGACCCGCTCGGTCTCGTGCCCTTCGAAGTTGTTTCGGCCGAGGTGCTCGCGCCGGAGATGAGGCGCCAGCGCCTCGCGGATGGAACTCATCTGCCCGGGGGAGAGAAAATCCGGGATGAGAACGTACCCCTGATCCCGGATCGCGGCGGCTTCCTTCCCGACGTCAGGCTTCCCGGTGCTCATCCGGTGATCCTCCCGCGCGCGGCGCGCATCCGGACGGCGCGGGACTATTGCACCGTGTAGTTCGGCCCGCCACCGCCTTCCGGCGGTGTCCAGGTGATGTTGTCGAAGGGGCACTTGATGTCGCAGGTCTTGCAGTGCACGCAGTTCGAGAAGCGAATCTGCATGGCGCGCTCCTTCGTCTGCTCGTTCACGAGCGCCATCTCGTAGACGTCGGCCGGGCAGAACCGGTTGCAGGGGCTCCGGAACTTGACCCAGCACTGCTGGCAGATGTCCGCGTTGCCGATCTTGAGGTGCGGAGGTTGCTGCTCCTCGTGGATCGTCCCCGAGATGTAGACGTCGCTCACCTTGTCGAGCATCCACTTGCCGTCGTACTTCGGGCGCTCCGGCATGGCGTTCGCATCGTTGTAATACTCGGTGAGCGAAGCCAGCGCGTGCGCATCGGTGTGCGCCACGGGGAGCGGATCGATGAGCCCGCGCCCGCCCGTGGCTTCCTGGGCGGCCAGATGGATGGCGGCCGGGAAGGGGAAGCCCTTGCTCATGGCGGCCGTGAAGTTGCGGCTGCCGTAAAGCTCCTTGCCGGCCCAGCTCCGCTCGAATCGTTTCTCGTAGTTAGCGAGCGTCTCGCGCGTCACGTCGCCCTTCTCGAGCGCCTCGATGATCGTTTCGGCGGCCATCATCCCGCTCTTGAAGGCCAGATGAATGCCCTTGAGTCGCTTGTTGTTGAGGAACCCGCCGTCCTCGCCCACCAGGAGCCCGCCGTCGAAGGAGAGCCGCGGCATGGCGTAGTAGCCGCCGGAGGCGAGCGCCTTGGCGCCGTAGAAGACCGGCTTGCCGCCTTCGAGCATCTTCTTGACGATGGGGTGGTTCTTGAACTTCTGGTACTCGGTGTGGGGCTCGAGCAGCGGATCGCGGTAGTCGAGGTAGACGACCCAACCGACGGAGACGAGGTTGTTCTGCATGCCATACAGCCAGGAGCCGCCCGTCGCGTCCTTCCGTGACGGGTAGCCCGACGTATGCATGAGGAAGCCGGGCTCGATCTGCCCCTCGGGGACCTCGAACACCTCCTTCACGCCCGTCTCGTAGCTCATGATGTTCTTCCCCGCGTCGAGCCCGAGCTTCTTGATCATGGGCTTGGCGAGGTTCCCGCGCACCCCTTCGGCGAAAACCGTGACCTTGGCCATCAGGTCGATCCCGGGCTCGTAGTTCGAGCGCTTCGAACCATCGGGGCCGATCCCCTTGTCGCCGGTCCGGACGCCGATCACGCGGTTGCCATCGTAGAGCACCTCGGTGCCCGGGAAGCCGCAGAAGATGTCCACCCCCTCGCCCTCGACAATGGGACCGAGCCAGCGGATGAACTTCGAAAGGCTGATGACGTAGTTGCCGTGGTTCTGGAGCGGAGGCGGCACCAGGGGAAGCTTGAAGCCGCCCTTCTCGGTGAGGTGATAGACGACTTCCTTCTTGACGGGGCTCTCGATCGGCGCGCCTCTCTCGAGCCAGTCGGGCATCAGCTCGTTGATTCCAACGGGGTCCATCACCGCGCCCGACATCATGTGGGCGCCGACCTCGCTCGCCTTCTCGATGACCGCGATAGAGAGCTCGCCGACCTTCTTGCCGACGCCGGCTTTCTCGATCGCCTCGTCGTGGCGCTTCGCGGCCTGCTTGAGGTGGTAGGCGGTCGCGAGACCGGACGGTCCCCCCCCGACTATCAGAACGTCCACCTCCATGCTCTCGCGCTGCTCTCCCATCCTCGTCTCCTCATGCGCCCGTCGGTCGGCCTGGCGCTTCCGCGCTATTCGGCCAGCAGCTTCTTGAACTCCTCGGTCAACGCCGGCACGACCTTGTAAAGATCGTCGACGATGCCGTAGTCGGCCTTCTGGAAGATCGGGGCGTCAGGGTCCTTGTTGATCGCCACGATGACCTTGGAGGTCCGCATGCCGGCGAGGTGCTGGATGGCCCCGGAGATCCCGAAGGCCAGGTAGAGCTTCGGGTTCACGACCTTGCCCGTCTGCCCGACCTGCATGCTGTGGGGAGCGTAGCCGCTGTCGACCGCCGCGCGGCTTGCACCAACGGTGGCGCCGATCACGTCCGCCAGCTCGTGGAGGATCTTGAAGTTCTCAGCGGCCTTCATGGCCCGGCCGCCCGAGACGATGATCTCCGCCTCGGTGAGATCCGGCTTGTCACCCGCTGTCTTGATGGTTTCCTTGACTGTCGCGCGAGGCGTGACGTCCTTGACCGCGAGCTTCACCACCTCGGCCGATTTCGAGCTGTCGAGCGAGGCCTGGCCGTAGGAATTCGGCCGGACCGACGCCATCGCCGGCGAGGTCGTCACCGTCAGCTCGACGTAGGCCTTGCCGGAGTAGACCGGGCGCCTCATGACGAGCTTGCCGTCCTCGATGCGAAGCTCGGTGCAGTCGGTGCCGAGCCCCGTGCCCAGACGGGCCGCGGCTCGCGGCAGGAGATCGCGCCCCATCGAGGTGGCGCCACCCAGCACGATGGCCGCCTGGGACTGCCCCACCGCATCGACGACCGCCTGGGTGTAGAACTCGGTGTTGTAGTACTTGTCTGCCGTCTCGGCGACGTACACCTTTTTCGCGCCCCCCTCGCCGAGCGTCTTCGCGAGGGCCTCGGCGCCGTTTCCGATCACCAATGCGGTCAGTTCAGCGCCCGTCTTCTCGGCCAGCTCGGCGCCGATGGACAAGAGCTCCAGTGAGATCTTCTTCAGGGTCCCTTCGCGCTGCTCGGCGAGAACCAGAACTTCGTTCGCCATCGCCTTCTCCTTCCTCTGCTTGCGCGAGGTCCGGGGCCATTCGCCCCGCCGCGCGCAGGCTAAAACCTGAGTTAGATGACTTTCGCCTCTTCCCGCAGGAGCCGCACGAGCTCCTTGGACGCCTCAGCGGTCTCCATGCCCTGGAGGATCTTTCCGGCCTGGCGCTCCGGCAGCGGAATCCACTTGAGGATCTTCACGTGTGAGCCGGCGGCGCCGACCTCGCCCGCGTCGAGCCCGAGCCCGGCCAGGTCCACCGTCTTCACCGGCTTCTTCTTCGCCTTCATGATGCCCGGCAGCGAGGCGTAGCGCGGCTCGTTGAGTCCCTTCTCGCAGCCGAAGAGCGCGGGCAGCGAGGTCTCGATGGTCTCCTCGCCCCCCTCGATGCGCCGGCTCACGGTGGCCTTTGACTTGTCCTCGGTGATCTCGAATTTCGCGATGATGTTCACCTGGGGAATGTCGAGCAGTTCGGCCACGGCGCTGGGCACCTGGGAGTTGTCCTGATCGATGCCCTGCTTTCCGGCGAAGATGATGTCGAAGCCGTTGTCCTGTATAGCCTTCGCGAGCGCCCGGGCGACGCCGAGGCTGTCGGCACCCTCGAGCGCCGGGTCGTTCACATGGACGGCGGCGTCGGCTCCCATGGCCAGCGCCGTCCGGATGGACTCGACCGTGCGATCGGGCCCGGCCGAGACGACCGTCACCGTGCTGTCGCCGCCCGCCTTCTCCTTGAGCTTCAGCGCTTCCTCGACGGCGTACTCGTCGTAGGGGCTGATCACGTACTTGATTCCGTCCGTTTCGATTCCCGATCCGTCCCCCTTGACCTTGATCTTGGTCTCGGAGTCCGGAACCTGCTTCAAGATGACAATGATCTTCACGTTAGCCTCCGGGGGGCCGGCCGTGGCCGGACCCGTCAGCGGTCGACCGTTACGCCGACCGCGTGGGTCAGTCCTTCAGGATCTCGCGGGCCATGACCACGCGCTGGATCTGGTTCGTTCCCTCGTAGATCTGGATAAGCTTGGCGTCCCGCATCAGCTTCTCAACCGGGTACTCCTTCGAGTAACCGTAGCCGCCGTAGATCTGCACGGCGTCGGTGGTGACGCGCATGGCCGCGTCCGACGCGAAGCACTTCGCGAAGGACGAGTACTTGGCCGCGTTCATGCCCTGATCGATCATCCAGGCGGCCTGGTAGGTGAGCAGGCGTGCCGCCTCGATGTCTTTTGCCATGTCGGCCAGCATGAACTGGACCGCCTGGAAGCTTGCGATGGGCGTCCCGAAAGCCTGGCGCTCCTTGGCATAGCGCACGGCGTGCTCGAATGCCGCCCGCGCGACGCCGACCGCGAGCGCGCCGATCATGGGGCGCGACTTGTCGAGCGTCTTCATCGCGATAGGGAACCCCTCACCCTCGCGGCCGAGAAGATTCTCGGCGGGAATCTCAGCGTCCTCGAAGATCACGTCGGTGGTGTTCGAGGCCCGCTGCCCCATCTTGTCTTCTTTCTTCCCGGCGGACACGCCCGGCGAATCGCGCTCGACGATGAAGGCGCAGATTGCCTTGTGCCCCTTGCTCGGGTCGAGGGTGGCGAAGGTGGAGTAGAGGTTCGCGACCCCACCGTTGGTGATGAAGCACTTGCGCCCGTTCAGGATGTACTTGTCGCCGACCTTCTTGGCGATGGTCCGCATGGTGGCGGCGTCGGAGCCGCTGGAGGGCTCGGTGAGGGCAAAGGAGCAGTAGCGGAACTCCTTCGTGAAGGGGACGATGTGCTTCTCGATCTGCGCCTTCGTCCCCCCGATCAGGATGGGTAGCTGGCCGAGGGAGTTGACCATCATCGAGGTGGTCATGCCGGCGCATCCCGCCGCAAGCTCCTCGGTGAGGATGCAGGTGTCGAGGACACTCAGGCCCGGACCGCCGTACTCTTCGGGAATCCCCTCGTTGATGAGGCCCGTCTCCCAGGCCTTCTTGATGATCTTCTCCGGAAACTCGCCGGTTTGATCGAAATGGGCTGCCTGCGGCGCCATCTCGGTCTGCGCGAAACGCCGGGCGGTTTCCTGAAGGGCGAGCTGCTCGTCGGTCAGCGTGAAATCAATCATGGCTCACATCCCTCTCGCGGCGCTCAGGCCTGCGGCACGGCGACGCCGGGCAATGAAACAATACGGGTGGAGGGCGCCACCTCGATCCCGTGCAAGAATATGTCGGTCACCTGTTCCGCTACGTCGGCCAGTGAGTAGCGCCGCTTGGAGAGGACCCACTGCAGCGCCAGCTCGTCGAGCGCGCCGAAGAGCATGCGCTTGAAGACGGCGGGTGACACTTCCTTGTGAATGAGCCCCTCGCGCTGCCCCTCCTCGATCACTTCGGCGATCACCTGGAGGTAGGCCAGGAACTTGACGTTCTGATACTCCTTCATGAACTTGCTGCTCTGCCGCAGCTCGACCTGGATGACCTCCGCCAGCCGCGGGTTCCGCTCCATCATCGACATGTGCAGATGGACCAGGCGACGGAGCTTCGCGAGCGGGTCTGGCTCTGTCTCGATCTCGCCGCGGATCAGATTCAGAATCTGATCCATGCTCTCCTCGAAGATCGAGATGAGCAGATCATCCTTGTTTTTGAAGTAGAGGTAGATCGTGCCGTCGGCGACTTCGGCCTCCTTGGCGATCTCGGAGACCTTGGAGTGATAGAATCCGTGGCGGGCGAAGACCTTCGTGGCCGCCTGGATGATCTTCTTGCGTTTGTCCTTGCTGCGGGGCGCCATGGGGAGGGCCTGCCTTCTTGGCGGTCCGGGGAGAGTGTCTCCCGGCCGCTGAATGACCGCTCATTCACAAAAACCCTACCCGAGGGCGTGGGGGCTGTCAAGTACTGCGGAGAGGGCTCCCCGGACAAAGAAAACGCCGCGTCCCGGGTGGGAACGCGGCGCACTTTCTTCGCTTCCGGCGGGGGTTACTTCCCCTTCTTGAGCTTCTCCCAGTCCTCCAGGAACTTCTGGATGCCGATGTCGGTGAGCGGGTGCTTCGCGAGCTGCTCGAGCACTTTGAAGGGGATGGTCGCGATGTGGGCGCCGGCAAGCGCTCCCTCGAGCACATGCAGGGGGCCCCGGACGCTGGCGACCAGCACCTCGGTCTCATAACCGTAATTGTCGTAGATCGTGACCATCTGGCGGATGAGATCCATCCCCTCGTGCGAGACGTCGTCGAGCCGCCCGACGAAGGGGCTCACGTAGGTCGCGCCCGCCTTCGCCGCCATGAGAGCCTGCAGCGGCGAGAAGATGAGCGTCACGTTCACGTGCAGCCCCTCGGAGGTGAGGCGGCGCGTGGCCTTCATGCCGTCCATCGTCATCGGGATCTTGATCACGATGTTGTCGGCGAGCTTGGCGTGGGCGAGCCCCTCGCGCACCATCCCTTCCGCCTCGAGGCTCACTACCTCTGCGTTCACCGGCCCGTCGACGATCTTCGTGATCTCGCGGAGGGTCTCGATGGGGTCTCCGCCCTCCCTCGCGAGGAGCGAGGGGTTCGTGGTCACGCCGTCGATGAGCCCCCACTCGGTAGCGGTCTGGATCTCCTTGATGTTCGCCGTGTCGATGAAGAACTTCATCTCTTCCTCCTGGAGGTTTCCTTGACCAGGCCTCCCGATAGGCCAGGCGTCCCGCGGGCGCCCATGGCCTCCGGGGGTACGGGGCGCCGGTCTTTTCGTCTAGTTACAGCAGTCGCTTCGCCACTGTCAAGCGTTTCGGGGACGCGCCTTTCAACACATTCATGCGTAGCATGAATTCCTCAACGGGATGTGGTCTTTCCGCTTGCATGGGCTTCCCGGCAGGCCTCGCTGCAGAAGTAAACGGTCTCGCCTTTCACCCGGGCCTCGACGGCCGTGTCACGCGGCGTATAGATGCCACAAGCCGGGTCCCTGACCATGTCGGCGCCCTCGATCGTGCGGGCGCGCTTCATCGGATCGGGCTTCGGCGGCCCCAGCCGGAGGAGGTGCCTCAGAAGGCGCACGCCCAGATAGGCGAGCAGTGCGATGGCGGCCAAACGCAGAAGGCTCATGACCGGACTCCGTTCCCTGGCGCGGGTTCGAGGCGCGCTATGCGCACCACGCGCGCCCCGTCTCCGAGCGCGCCGAGCAGCTCCGACGCCGTCTGGCCGAGCCGCGGATGCCGCCAGCCGGGCGCAATCTCGGCGAGCGGAAGAAGCTGGAAACGCCGGAGGTGCATGCGCGGATGGGGCAGGGTGAGCCGGGGATCGGCCCGTTGCTCCCCTCCTGCGTCCAGGATGTCGAGGTCCAGTGTGCGGGGCGCCGGCCCAGCGTCGCGCCGGCGGCCGAGGCGTTCTTCGATCGCCAGCAGACTCTCCAGCAGCGCCTCGGGGGCGAGATCGGTCTCGATCTCGGCGACCGCGTTGACGAACCATTCACAGGGCGCGATGCCCACGGGCTCCGTCAGGTAAAGGCTCGATTGCCGGAGAAGCCGGGTGCCGGGCAGCGCGCCCAGATCCACCGCAGCGGCGGCGCAGGCGGAAACGCGATCGCCCAGGTTTGAGCCGATCCCCACCCAGGCGCGCATTATTTTCTCATACCGGCTTTCGCCTCGGCGGCTCCGGACGCGCGGGCCTCCCGCACTTCCTTCCCGGTGAGAATGAGCGACACCCGCCGGAGCACCGCCTCGCGGAGCGCCTCGTCGCCCGCCCATCCCTCGGCCGGCCCTCGGCCCCAGAGGAGGTAGAGCGCCCCCTCGATGTGGTCGGTGTAGAGGTAAAGTTCGCGGCGCTTCACGTCGCCATCGCTCCCGTAGGCAGCCGCCATCCCGCGCCAGCGAACTTCTTCAACCGTGCGATCGACAGCCTCGCGTTCGCCGACCTTCTGCTCCTCGGCCTTGAGCTGCACGAGGGCCTCGCCCGCCTCGGCGGGCTTCACCCGGGGGAGGATGCGGTAGATCGTGATCGCGGCGTCGCGGTAGTCGTCCCCTTCCAGATCTTCCGATACCGAAAGGCGAAGCCAGCTATAGCCAGACTCGTCGCCCGCCTGCACGACCCATCCGGCGGGCGCAGCCGGCCGGAAATCGGGATCGAGCGGGGGCGGCGCCGCACTCAGAAGCAAGGGCAGAACGGCGAGCACGGCCGCCGCGCGAGCTGAACGAGAATGCATCAACAAGTCCTCCTCCTAGCGATCGCCCGCACCGAGGTTGAAGTCGAGCAGGTGCTCCCACACTGGTTCGTAGAGGGCGCTCTCGTCGGGCGCGCTCAGGAAGAAAAACGCCGTCCCGACATCGGAGCTTCCGCAGAGCGCGCGCAACTTGAGCTTCGAGCCGTCGGGAAGCGCCCGCCGGGCCTCCCATCCCGTGTAAACCACGCCGCCCCGCCGGGCCTCGATGGGCTCGCGCCCGGTGGCGGGCTGCGCCAGAACGGTCTCGCTGCGCCACTGTGCGTCGCAAAGCGAGGTCACGACCGATCGCCCCGCCTGCTGCCAGGCCTTCCCCACGCGAACGCGCCCGCGGCTCTCGTCCGGCACGCCGGGGAGCGCCGGCTCGAGATACTCGACGAGCCAATAGGGGGGCGGCTCGTGAAGAATGCGCAGCTCCCAGCCTTCGGGCCCGGCGTGCGACATGAGCGGCGGCCGGGCGCCGGCGGTCGCTCCGGCGGGGCCGTTCTGATCGGCAGCGCAGCCTGCGGCTGCAAAAAGGAACAGCATCGCGGCCGCCGCCTTCAGGGAGGGCCCCATCGCGAGCATCAGAAGCCCGTCTTCTGGATTCGCGCGACGGCCTCGGCCAGCCGCGCCTTGTCCACCGTCAGCGAGAATCGGATGTACCCCTCGCCGGCGGGCCCGAAGCCGTTGCCGGGTGTTGCGACGATGCCCGACTTCTCGAGAAGATGCGCGGCGAAGTCCGCCGACCCGTATCCCTTCGGCACCGGCGCCCAGACGTAGAAGGTCGCCTTCGGAGGCTTGACCTCGATACCCGCCTGCATGAGGCCCGCGACGAACACGTCGCGGCGTTCGGCGTAGAGCTTCCGCATCTCCTCGATGCACGACTGATCGCCTTCGAGGGCCTCCATCCCCGCGACCTGGATGGCTTCGAAGATCCCCGAGTCGACGTTGGTCTTGATCTTGCCCAGCCCGGCGATGACCTGCGGATTGCCCACGGCGAAGCCGCAGCGCCAGCCCGTCATGTTGTAGGTCTTGGAAAGCGAGTGGAACTCGACTCCCACCTCCTTCGCACCCGGCGCCTCGAGGAAGCTCGGCGCCCGGTAGCCATCGAACGTGATCTCGGAGTAGGGCGAGTCGGCGGCCACGAGGAATCCGTGCCGCGCCGCCTTCTCGGCCACGCGGGTGTAGAAAGCCAGATCCGCGATCGCCGAGGTGGGGTTGTTCGGGTAGTTGAGAAAGAGGATCTTCGCCCGGTCGAGCACTTTCGGCGGAATGGCGTCGAGGTCGGGGAGGAAGCCGTTTTCGGCGCGCAGCGGCACCGAGACCGGCTCGCCGCCCGCAAAAAGCGTGGCGATGGAATAGACCGGGTAGCCGGGATCGGTGACCAGCGTCGCGTCGCCGGGGTTCACGAAAGCGAGCGGGAGGTGCGCGATCCCCTCCTTCGATCCGATGAGCGACACCACCTCACTGGCGGCATCGAGCTTCACCCCGAACCGCCGCTGGCACCACCCCGCGACCGATTCGCGGAAGGGGAGCATCCCCTCGTAGGATGGATAGCGGTGGTAGCGCGGCTCGGCGCAGGACGCCTGGAGCTTCTTCACGATGTGGGGCGGCGTGGGCTGATCGGGATCGCCCACACCGAGATCGATGATGTCGACCCCCTTCGCCCGGGCCGCGCGCTTCATGCGGTCGATCTCGGCGAAGAGATAGGGGGGGCGCTTCGAGAGCCGATCCGACAGCGCGAAGCGCCCGCCGCCGCCTGCCTTCGAATCCGATCCGGACATC
>JAUYMQ010000119.1 GCA_030698575.1 Deltaproteobacteria bacterium | reverse complement strand
TACCGGTGAAGTCGGGATCAAGGCCAAGAAGGGACTGGGGTAGATCAGCCGTAGCGCCCATCCCTTCGATCTTCTCGGCACGGACATGTCTAGGACGGCCGCCCGCATCTCTGGCGACGATCCCGGTCACCAGGACGCGCTGATCGAACAGCGAAAAGGCGCGAGGTCTCAGTCCATCGGGCAGGTCGCACACAACTCGCCCGCCCCAGATGCTCTCGTAAACGGTGAAGGTCCACCGGCCATGAGAGTTGATTCCCTGCAAGCGACCATCGACTGAGCCTGGCGCTGACGACTTCGGCGCGATGAGATCATCAACGGCCGCCGCGACTCGCTGCGTCACCGATAGGCGTGTCGAAGGCTTGGTCTGGTCGCTGTTCTCACCGGTGATCGCAATGGAGGTCACGTCCCTGCGGCTGCGCAGATGTGCAAGTCGCCTGATCGCTTCAAGGGCGTCATCGTTGAAACCGGGCGGGCGTTCCGTCTTGCCGAGGTCCAGTCTCCGAACGCCTTCGATTACACCTCCCCACACGACAGGAGACATGTCCGGGCCCTGATCCTTCCTTCGTCGGATACCCTCAGCGATGCACGTCATGGTCGCCGGGCTTCCATGGTGGAGGCCGGACAGCCTCCACCGTACAGACCGCCTGCCGGTCAATCCTTCGTCGACGTTATGGAGGACGCTGATGAAGCTCGTCACGGCGTCCCTGAACTGCTCGATGGTGAGCCGGCCATCGATGATGAGGCTGAGGCGATACCCTGCCATGAGTCAATTCTACTCTCCGGACCTGGCCAAGTGGAAGAATCCATGGCCCTCGGCACGCTTGATCCAGAACCTGACTGTCGGAATGCCGGACGACGTGTCACGGTCTACGTGTAAAATAACGGACCCAGAGGGAGTCTGTGGCGAGAGGAGCGGAACGTACGGGCGATCGAGTGTTGGGTGTAGCGACGAGCGGGGCGATCGTGCCCGACCTGGGGGGCGGGCTGTTCGTCCCATCAGGGCTGGCTAGGTTCCGCCCGTCAAGCTCCATACAACGCCTGGAGGCGGAGTGCATCAGGCCGGCCAGAGTGCCGAGGATGCCGCCCTCTGGGGCGCGGTTCAGCTTCAGCCGTTTGGGTCTTTGGAGCCGACCCTGATTCGCCGGCGGCAAGGGCCCGGATCGAGGGTGGACGCCCTCTTCGGCCCGCTCAAGGATGCGGAGAGCGACGACGCCATCATCGAGGCGCTCGACGCTCTCTCGTGAGCATCTAGACATGGCCAACGGCTCCGCCCAGATCGTCCAGAAGCTATGGTCGTACTGCAACATCCTGCGGGACGATGGCCTGTCGTACCAGGACTACATCGAGCAGCTCACCACGCTCCTGTTCCTCAAGATGGCCGACGAGCGAGCCTCTCTGGAAGGCCGGGAGAACCCGATTCCTGCGGGCTACCGCTGGGCGGACCTGGCGGCGCCGCAGATGGAGGGCGTCAAGCTCGAGGCGCATTACCGGGCAACGCTCGAGACGCTGGGCAAGCAGGGCGGCATGCTCGGCCTCGTCTTCCGCAAGGCCCAGAACAAGATCCAGGACCCGGCCAAGCTCCGCCAGCTCGTGGTAGAGCTGATCGGCAAGGAGACCTGGTCCACGATGTCGTCGGACGTCAAGGGCGACGCCTACGAGGGGCTCCTCGAGAAGAACGCCCAGGACACCAAGAGCGGGGCCGGCCAATACTTCACGCCGCGCGCGCTGATCGCGGCCATCGTGGACTGTCTCCAGCCCAGGCCGGGCGAGGTCGTCGTGGACCCGGCATGCGGAACCGGTGGTTTCCTCCTGGCCGCCCACGATTACATGGCCCGCCACTACGAGCTGGACCGGGACCAGAAGCGTCACCTGCGCTACGAGGCCCTCCGCGGCGTGGAGCTCGTGGACGGCGTGAGCCGCCTCTGCGCCATGAACCTGTACCTCCACGGCATCGGTCCGGACGATGACGCCCACGAGCCGCCCATCCGCACCGACGACGCGCTCCGCGCCGAGCCCGGCGCCCATGCCGACGTGGTGATGACGAATCCCCCGTTCGGCAAGAAATCGAGCATCACCATCGTGAACGAGGAAGGCCAGGCCGACCGCCAGGCAATCAGCTACAACCGTCCGGACTTCTGGACCACCACCTCCAACAAGCAGCTCAACTTCGTCCAGCACGTCAAGAGCCTGGTCAAGGTGCATGGGCGGGTGGCCATCGTAGTGCCCGACAACGTGCTCTTCGAGGGCGGGGCCGGGGAGACGGTGCGGCGCAAGCTACTCCACGAGTGCGAGGTGCATACCCTCCTGCGCCTGCCAACCGGGATCTTCTACGCCCAGGGCGTGAAGGCGAACGTGCTCTTCTTCGACCGGAAGCCCGGAAGCGAGACCCCGTGGACGAAGACGGTCTGGGTTTACGACCTCCGGACGAACCAGCACTTCACGCTGAAGGAACGCCCGATGACTCGGCCGGACCTCGACGACTTCGTCGCGTGCTACCGGCCCGGCGACCGACACAATCGCGCTGCAACCTGGTCGGAGGAGGCGCCCGGCGGCCGGTG
>JAUYMQ010000109.1 GCA_030698575.1 Deltaproteobacteria bacterium | reverse complement strand
AGTCCGGATGTCCGGCGCGAGAGCGGCGCGGGCGCCTGGATGGAATCGCTCGGCTACGCGCGGGCGGACGGAAGCCCCTGGCAGCACACCGCGACTTTCCGAGTGGATCTTACCGGTACGGAAGATGTGATCCTCGGGCGGATAAAAAAGCTGAAGCGCTATCATATCCGGAGGGCCGCGACGCGCGGCGTCTGGATCGATTCAGCCAACGGACCGTCGAACTTCGCGCAGTTCTACAGCATGTACCGCGCGACGGGCGATCGAAACAGTTTCAGAGTGCTGTCCGAACGGCGCATGAGAGGGCTCTGGGAGGAGAGCGGCAAGGGGGGGTGGGGCAGGGTGTTCCTGAGCCGGGCGCCGGACGGCGAACCGCTTTCCGGGATGCTGGCGATCGCGCCGGGGTCGCGCTGCCACTATCTGTTCGGCGCATCCCTGCCGCGATGCCGCGAGCTTCATCCGAACGAACTTTTGCACTGGGAAGTGATGCGCTGGGCGCGGAAGAGGGGGTGCGCGATCTACGACCTCGAAGGCGTGGCCGGGCGGGTCTCGAAGGAGCATCCGCTGTACGGGAATTATCTTTTCAAGAGCGGTTTCGGCGGCGACTACGTGGAGCTGGCCGGGGAGTACGAGCGCGTCCTGCGCCCGCGAACCTACCGCGTTCTTCACTGGGCGATCTCGCAGCTCCGTGGCGGCAAGGGACAGGCGGCGGCGCCCGAAGGAGAACGCCATGCCTGAACTCGCACGCTGCATCGTGTGTGAGGGGGGGGAGGCCTCACCTTTCGCTCTGGTGGATCAAAAGTCCCTCAGCCGTTGCGCGCGATGCGGCCTCATTTTCGCGCATCCGCTTCCGGCAGCGAAGGCAACAGAGGCTTTCTACGAAGCTGACTACTACGACCCCTACCTGGAAGCGGAGCGCACGAACGCCGGCTGCTACGAGGCCTGGCTCGACGCCATCGAGAAGCGCACGGCCCGGGGCGAGCTTCTCGACGTCGGCTGCGGCATCGGCCAGTTCCTGGAGGCCGCGCGCGCGCGCGGATGGCGGGTGGAAGGCGTCGAGCCTTCGCCCTGGCCCGCAGCGTTCGCCCGTGAAACGCGCCAGCTGCCCGTCCGTACGGCCACCCTGGAATCCGCCGCGTTTCTGGCGAACCGCTTCGACGTGGTCACGCTCTGGTCCACGGTGGAACACCTGCCCGACCCCCTCGCCGTGCTGCGGGAGGCGACGCGCGTTCTTCGTCCCGGCGGATCGCTGTGGCTGGCGGTGCCGAACACGCGCTCGCTCGCGGTCAAGCTGCAGGGGTTGCGAGAGGCGAATCTGGCGAAGCCCGAGCACCTGTTCCACTTCAGCGCGGACAACCTGACCCGCTTGCTGTGCGGTCGCGTCGGCCTCGAGGCGGTGGAGCGGATCTATCTCTGGGGTGACCGGACGGGCTTCGTCTCGAATGCGGTGCGGCACCTTGCCCGGCGGACAAGGCTCACGACCGAGATCCGAATGGTCGGGCGCAAGCCGGCCACGACCGCCGGGGATTCTTAAAGGCCCACCGCCTCTGCCGCCGATAAGGGGATGGGGAATCCAGGGAATTCAGTTCGAGGGGAAGATTCAGGCCGGGGGAAAGATGCAGGTACTGTTCCTTACACAGACCGACGACCGGGGGGCCTCCGCGCGGCTCAGGGCCTACCAGTTTGTACGCCCGCTGGCCCGCCTCGGCATCGACGCCCGCGTCTGGCCGCTCCCGTTGGGGAACGCGACGAGCGCGCTGCCGCCACTGCGCGCCGCCCTCCATCTCCTTCACGCCTGCCGACGGATAGTCGACATCCCCCGCGTGCGGCGCTTCGACGCCGTGGTGATCCAGCGTGATCTCGTGGCGCACCTCTACCCCTGGATCGAATCAGCGATGGCGCGGGTGAACCCGCGCATCGTTCTTGATCTTGACGATCCGATCCATCTGCATCCGCCCGGGCGTCCGCCGGCCTGGCCCTTCCGCCTCCTCTGGGATCGCGCGAAGCTCCCCGGACTCGTGCGTTTCGCGCGGCAGGTGGTGGTAGCCAACGGCGTCCTCCGCGAGGCAGTCGCCTCACTGGGCGTCGAGGCCGCCGTCATCCCCACCTCGATTGATACGAATCGCTGGACACCCGGGGCGCCCCCGGGGAGAAGTCCCTTCGTCATAGGCTGGATCGGAAGCCCCGGGACGACCGCATATCTCGAGGCGATCTCGCCGGCGCTCGATGCCGTGGCGCGCGAGATCCCCTGCATCCTGCGCGCCGTTGGCGCCGACGCGAAGCTGCCGGACAGGCTCCGCAGAGCGGCGCCCGCGCTTCGGGTCGAGACGCCCCCATGGTCCGGGGCGGACGAGGTCGCGGAGGTGCGGGCGTTTGGCGCGGGGATCATGCCGCTCTCGGACGATGCCTGGTCGCGGGGAAAATCGGCCACGAAGCTGCTCCAGTACATGGCCTGCGAGGTGCCGGCCATCGCAAGCCCCATCGGCGCGAACCGGGACATCGTGAAGGACGGGGTGAACGGGATTCTCGCCGGCAGCGGGCCCCGGTGGACCGAGGCGCTGCTTTCGCTCGCCCGGGACCGGGATCTCGGCGCAAAGCTCGGACGGGAAGGGCGCGCGACGGTTGTCGCGGAGTACGACGTGGAGGTGTCCGCGCCGAAGCTGGCGGAAGTCATTCGACGTGCCGCGGCATGACCAGGAGACCTCCGATGCTCATTCTCGAGTACCACAGCGTGAGTGACCGGCGCGCCGACACGCTCAGCGTGTCGACGGCGGCATTCCGGCGCCAGATGACCCACCTGGTCGAGCAGGGCTACCGCGTCGCTCCGCTGGAGGAGGCGGCATCCCATGCCGCCGGCGCGCCCGCCGACGAGGCGCGCCCGCTCGCTGTGATCACCTTCGACGATGGCTACCGGGACAACTACGAGAACGCCTACGCCGTCCTGCGCGCGTTGCGGCTTCCGGCGACGATCTTTCTGACGCTCGACTACGTCGGCACCGACCGCGCCTTCCCCTGGGATGAGGGTCTCGCGGCGGGCGTGAGCCGGGCCCTCACCTGGAAAATGGTCGAGGAGATGGCCGGCGAGGGCCTCGTGCAGTTCGGCTCGCACACCCATTCCCATCCGGACCTGACCCGGCTCGAACAGGATCGCGCCTGGGAGGAGATTCACGGAAGCCGCGAGCGGCTCGAGGAGCGCCTCGGGAAGAGCGTGAGTGCTTTCTGCTATCCCCATTCGCGCACGGCGCCCTGGGTGAACGCGCTGGTGGACCGGGCCGGGTACACCCATGCCTGCCGCACCGGCGCGCGCGGCGGGGACGTATTCGAGCTCCCGCGCACCGGGATCTACCGCCACACGGGGTGGCGCGAGTTCCAGTTCAAGATCTCCCCGCTCGGGCGGCAGTTGGCAGGGCGCGCCTCGCTCGCGGGTTTGCGCGCCGCAGGCGCCGCGCTTCTCGGGCGGCGGCGAATGGCTCCGGCGGAGGGCGCCTCGTGAAGCCCCGCCTTCTCCACCTCACCACATGCCTCGAGCCTGGCGGCGCCGAGCAGATGATCCTCTCGCTCGCCCGTGGCATGGCGGATGATTTTGATCTCACCGTCGCTTTTCTGAAGGGGGGCGGCGCGCTGGCAAGCGAGTTCACTGCTCTGGGCGCCCGTGTGGTGCCGCTTGGCATCACGGGGGCGGGCGATCTCCGGGGGCTCCGGCGCCTGTGGCGGCTTATTCGCCAGTCACGCTTCGACCTTGTGCATACGCATCTTTTCCACGCCGGCCTGCTCGGCCGGGCGCTAGGGCGGCTTTCGGGCGTTCCCGCCATCGTGCACACGCAGCACAACACGCTCACCTGGGAGACCTCGTCACCGGTCCTCGCGGCCGCCAACCGGGCGTCGCTGCGGGCCGCCCATCGGGTGATCGCCGTGGGCGAACGGGTGGCCGAGATGCTGCGCCTGCACGGCGGAGTGAAACCCGAGTGCGTGACCGTGATTCGCAACGGCGTCGATTGCGAGCGATTCCGCCCGGGTGGCGGTCGCGCCTACGCCCGCTCGGTTCTCGGCGACCAGATCGAGGGGCCGATCATCGGCGCTGTTGCGGGTTTCCGGCCGGAGAAGGGGCACGACGTGCTCATCGCGGCGATGCGCTTCCTTCGCGACGCCGCCCCCGCGGCGAAGCTTCTCCTGCTGGGGGACGGGCCCCTTCGGCCCGCGGTCGAGCAATCGGTTGCCCGGCAGGGGCTTTCGGACCGGGTCCTGTTCGGCGGGCGCCGCGCGGACGTCGATCGCATCCTTCCGGCCTGCGATCTCGTCGTGCTGCCAAGCTGGCAAGAGGGCGTCCCCGTGTCGGCCCTGGAAGCGATGGCATGCGGTCTCCCGGTGGTCGCCACGAGTGTCGGGGGAACCCCCGAGGTGGTCGTGGACGGCCGCACCGGCGTCCTTGTCGCGCCGGGCGACGCGCGGGCCCTGGCGTTCGCCGTGCTCGACCTTCTGCGACGCCCCGAGTGGGCCCGCAGGCTCGGCAAGGAAGGGCGCGATTGCGTCAAGTCGCGCTTCGACGCGGGGGAGATGATCCGCAGGACCGTCGCCTTGTACGGGGAACTTCTCGATGGGCGGGGAGGAGGCGCGAATGTGCGGAATTAGCGGAATCATCTCCGGACGCCTGCTGAAGCCCGGCCGCATCGAGGCGATGACGCGCGCGCTGGCCCATCGCGGACCCGACGGCGAGGGGATCTGGATAAACCGTGCCCGCAGGCCGGGTGATCCCCACGTGGGCCTCGGTCACCGCCGTCTCTCAATCGTCGATCTGAGCGCCGCCGGGGCCCAGCCGATGACGAACGAGGACGGGCGGCTGACGATCGTCTTCAACGGCGAGATCTACAACCACGAGACGTTGCGGAGGGAGCTCGCCGCGCGCCACCCGTTCCGATCACGCTCCGACACCGAGGTGCTTCTCCACGGATGGGAGGAGGAGGGGAGCGCGTTCCTGCGCCGGGTCGACGGGATGTTTGCTTTCGCGATTTGGGACGCCCGCGACGCGAGCCTCACTCTGGGGCGCGATCCGATCGGTGAGAAGCCTCTCCTCTACGCCGAGGCAGACGGCGAATTCCTGTTCGCATCGGAGCTTGCGGCGCTCCTTTGCGATCCGGAGGTTCGGCGCGAGATCGATCCGGAAGCGCTTTCGCACTACCTGGCCTGGAACGCAGTGCCCGCGCCCTGGACGATGCTGCGTGGGGTTCGGCGCCTCGGCCCGGGGCGGCTGCTGCGCGTGGCGCGCGGGAAGCTTGAGGAATCAATCTACTGGTCGCCCCCCGATCCCGATGAGGCGCCGGCCGATCGGCGCGAGGCGGAGCGGCGCCTCCGGGAGGCCCTCGATCGATCGGTGGCCTTGCGTCTCCGGGGCGACGTGCCCGCCGGCGCCTTCCTCTCCGGAGGGATCGACTCGACCATCGTCGTCGGGCTTGCAGCGCGTGCGTCGTCAGGGCCGCTGCGCACTTTCAGCGTGGGATTCGAGGGGCAGCCCGCCTTCGACGAGCGGGCGGCCGCGCGCGAGGCTGCGCGCATGCACGGCACGCTTCACACCGAGATCGTGCTGGACCCGCGCGAAGCACTCGGGGAGGCGGAGTCCTTCCTTTCCGAGATCGATGAGCCCTTCGCCGACAGCTCCGCGATCCCGACATCGCTGCTGGCCAGGCACACACGCTCGCAGGTCAAGGTGGCCCTTTCGGGCGACGGCGCCGACGAGCTGTTCGCGGGATACTGGAAGTACGTCGCCGAAACCTTCGCCGGGCCCTATACGCAACTCCCGAAGGGGCTGCGCCTCGGGCTGGCGCGCATGGCCAGGAATCTTCCCGAGGACCGCCGAACCTTCGCGGGAGAGTCGGTGCGGCGCCTGCGCAAATTCCTCTCGCGCTTTCAGGACGACGCGGCGGCGCGCTACGTGAGCTGGATGCTGGTGTTCGACGCCGGTGGGCGACGTGATCTGCTGAACGACGGCCTGATTCATCCCGGAACCGATCCGGAGGCGATGCTCGCCGCGCTCTGTCGCAGCTCGTCGTCCCCTGACGTGCTCGGCGCGATGCTCGATGCGGATCTCCGCCACACGCTGCCCACCGACATGCTGGCCAAGGTCGATCGCATGAGCATGCGCCACGGGCTCGAGGTACGCGTTCCATTCCTGGCGCCCGAGGTGGTTTCCCTGGCTCGCTCCATCCCGGCGCGATGGAAGCTCCGGGGGACGCGGCGAAAGGCCATCCTGATCGACGCCTGCGCCGATCTGATTCCGCCGGCGCTGCGCCGCCGTCCCAAGCGCGGTTTCGAGATTCCGCTCGCCGAGTGGCTGCGGGGCGATCTGCGGCCCCTTGTCGGCGATCTGCTCGGTGAGCCCAGCCTCCGGCGCCGGGGAATCTTCCGGCCCGGAGCCGTCTCCAAACTGCTCCGCGAGCATCAGGATCGTCGCGCCGATCACGCCTCCCGCATCTGGAACCTGCTCGTTTTCTGCGCCTGGCAGGACCGTGTCGGGCCCGCACCGCCTGCCGGGCAGGCGTAGGGACCAATCATGCGCATCGTGCACGTTGTCAACACGGACTTCTTCGGGCGTTTTCTCATGCTCGATCAGCTCCGCGCCCTCAAGGACGCAGGGCACGACGTGCGCCTGGTCACCGGTCCCGGCCCGCTCGTTCCCGAGATCGAAGCCGAAGGACTGCCGGTCACGGTTCTCCGATCGAGCCGCGAGATGAACCCCCTGGCCGATCTCGGCACCCTCTCGCGCCTCGCGCGGCATTTCCGCGAGATCGGCGCTGATCTCGTGCACACGCATAACCCCAAATTGAATCTCCTGGGGCCGCTCGCGGCGCGCATCGCCGGTGTTCGCCGCATCGTGGCCACGGTGCACGGCTACTACTTCCACGCGGATATGCCGGGGCCGCAGCGCGCGTTCTACAAGAGCCTGGAAAGGCTCTCTGCCGCTGCCGCTGACCTCGTTTTCACCCAGAGCCGGGAGGATTACGAGACGGCGCTTCGCGAGGGCCTCTGCGCGCCCCACAAGCTCGAGCACCTCGGGAACGGGATCGATCTCACGCGCTTCGACCCCGCGCGCTTCGGGCCCGGGGACGTTCTTCGCGTGAAGGATCGCCTCGGCATCCCGCCGGGCGCGCCTGTGGTCGGCATGGTCGGCCGCATGGTGAGGGAGAAGGGCTACCCGGAGTTCATCGAGGCTGCCGCCCGCATTGCCCTGAAACGCCCCGACGCGCACTTCCTGCTGATCGGACCGGACGAACGCTGGCAGAAGCGCGACGCCCTTACTCGCGAATCCGTCATGGAGGAGGCCGCCCGGGTGCCGGCCCTCCGGGGCAAGCTCAGGGTGCTGGGCCTGCGGCGCGATCTGCCGTCCCTGTACGCCGCCATCGACGTCGTGGCGCTTCCCTCCCACCGCGAGGGATTTCCCCGGAGCCTGATCGAAGCGGCGGCCATGGCCCGCCCGGTCGTCGCAACGGACATCCGTGGTTGCCGGGAGGTCGTCCGGAACGGCCAGACCGGCTTCCTGGTGCCGGTCAAGGATCCTGCAAGTCTTGCCGATAAGATCCTTACCCTGATCGAAGCGCCTGATCTCGCAGGGGAAATGGGTCGTCGGGCACGCGCGGCGGCTCTCGCCCACGACGAGCGAGAGGTCTGCCGGAAGATCCTGGCCGGATACGCCCGCCTCGCCGCCGCCGACCAATCGCTGATATCCGCCATCTGAACCGTTCGCAGGCCATCGGGGGACCTCGGGGGGATCCTTGCGCCAGCGCGTTCTGCACATTCATACGCTTCCCGTGGTGAGCGGATCCGGGCTGAACACCCTGGCGACGATCCGTCTTCTCCGCGCACACGGATTCGAGTCGGCGCTTGCCTGCGCTCCCACCGATCCGGACGCCGGCGCGGGGCCTTCACTCGCGGATCATGCGCGAGACCTCGGCATCGCCGTCCATACCATCCCACACCTGACGCGGGCCCTCTCCGCCCGGAAGGACGCTCTTGCTCTCGGAGAGATCGTGGCAGCGATCCGTCGGGGCGGTTTCGAGGTGGTTCACACGCACAATTCCAAGGCAGGATTGCTCGGGCGGCTGGCTGCGTGCATCGCGGGCGCGCCGGCCATCGTGCACACGGTTCACGGCTGGGCCTTCGAGCAGTCACCCTCGCCGACAGCGCGTTTGCTCTACCGTTTCATCGAGCGCCGGGCGGCGCCGTTGGCCCACCGAACGATCCTCGTAAGTGAGGCGCTCGAAGCTTCCGCGCGGGAGGCCGGGCTCCCCCGACGCTTGCGCCGCCGGGTGATACACAGCGGAATCGATCGGCAGGCCTTCCTCTCGGCGCGTCGCGAGGACAGTCTGCGGGCTGCACTCGGAGCGACGAAGGGGAGCTTCCTCCTGGGTCAGGTCTCGAAGCTCTGGGAAGGGAAGGGGCATGAGACGCTTCTCGAAGCTTTTGACCGTCTCCGGAGAGTTCATCCCGAGAGCCAGCTCGTCCTGATCGGGGATGGCCCGCTCCGGACATCGATCGAATCGACGGCTCGCCGCCTGGGCCTGGCGGACCGGACACTTTTTCTCGGGCACCGAAACGACGTCCCTGCGCTCACGGCGCAACTCGACGCTGCAACCCTCTGCTCGGCTTACGAGGGCATGGGCCGGGTGGTGGTCGAGGCCATGGCGGCGGGAGTGCCCGTGATCGCCTCGCGCGTCGGAGGCATCCCGGAACTGGTGCGAGAGGGGCGCAACGGCTACCTGGTGCCCCCCGGAAACGCCTCGGCGCTCGCCGGGCGGCTCGGGCAGCTCGCTGGCGACGGCGCTCTGCGTCGGCGTATGTCGCGGGAAGCGCGTGCGAGTGTCGGCGAACGGTTCGACGAAGGGACGATGGCCGCGGAGATCGCATCCGTGTATCGCGCGGCGCTTGCGGGCTACGGCCTGCGCGAGCCCGCGGTGCCGCATGAGGGAATTCTCCTGGGACAGAGATCATGTACCTGATCATATTCATCGCCGCCGCGGCGACGACCTGGCTTCTGACACCGTTCGTGCGGCGTGCAGCTATGCGGCTGGGGGTCGTGGATCGCCCGGGGGAGCGAAAGATCCATGCGTCATCGATGCCGCTGCTTGGCGGACTGGCCGTGGCGGCCGGGTTCGCCGCCGGCTGCGCCATTGCATTCACCTACGCAGGGCCGCGTGAATTCGATTCCCCATTCCTTGGTTTGATCGCGGGTGCGGGAATAATGCTCCTGCTCGGCATTTATGACGACCGCTTCGGAGCGGACGCCAAGCTGAAGCTCTCGGTCCAGACGCTCGCCGCGACGCTCGTCGTCGCATCGGGCAGCCGCATCGGAATTCTCACAAACCCTTTCGGGGGACACTGGGATCTGGGAGCATTTTCCGTGCCGATCTCGATCCTCTGGATCGTCGGAGTGACGAACGCCCTCAATCTCGTTGACGGTCTCGACGGACTTGCCGCCGGCATCGGCGCCATCGTGTCACTGACACTGTTCGCCGTGGCGATTCCCGATCCGGTGAGCTTTGTGCCCGTCGCGGCGATTGCCCTGGCGGGAAGCTGCCTCGGTTTCTTGCGCTACAACTTTCCTCCCGCGCGAATCTTCCTCGGAGATACTGGAAGCCTGCCGCTGGGTTTCGTGATCGCCGTGATCGGCATGCAGGGGTTCCTCAAGGGCGCAACGGCGCTCACGCTGTTGGTTCCGCTCATCGCCATCGGGTTGCCGGTCATCGACACGTGCCTCGCGATCCTCCGCCGAAGCTCGCGGCGGACGCATCTCTTCAAGGCTGACCGTGAGCATCTGCACCATCGACTCCTCAAGATCGGCCTGAGCCAGCGGCAGGCAGTCGCGGTTCTCTACTGGGTCTCGATCTTCCTCGGCCTCACGGCGCTCTGTCTCCGCGAACTCACGCCGCAGAAGGGTTTGCTTCTTCTCGCCGTCGCGTGCGTTGCCGGCGGATTGCTCTTCAAGGCGCTTCGCTACGTCGAAGGCCGGCTGGCGCTCGTCTACGCCAGGATTCGCCTGTTGGCGGAGGAAGGGGGAGTTCCGGGCCACGAGGACCTCGTGCTGCTGGACGCCTTTCACACCGAGGACGCGGGCACCTCCGGCGCCGACCGTCCTCTGGTGGAGGAGGAGGATGAACGGTCCCCCCCCGTGGGGATTCCCGAGCTGTTCGGCCGCCCGGGAACGCCCCGCCGCATCATCGAATCAAAACTTCCGCACCGGCTGAGAACGCCATGAAGGCGACCGACCCGGCGCAGGCGCTCCTGTCCGCCTGGCTGCCTGCCGCGCTCTCCCCGGAGTGCCCTCCGCCGCTCGAGGACCTGCTGCTCGGCAGCGGTGATTGCGCCGATTCGCCCAACAATGAGGAAGAGCGATGGCGATCCGCCTTCCCCCGCGCGCACGCCCAGGGCGTCGCGCCGCTCCTGTGGGCAAGCCTGGAACGATGGAATCTTTCCGGGGTTCTTGCGCGTCGGGCATCCCCCTTCGCCGCCGCCCATTCCGCAACGCTGCGGCAGAATGTCCTGCACCTGGCCGAGCTCTCGCGGATTACCGGCGTGCTCGCGGCCCGGAGAATCGTGCCAATCCTCCTCAAGGGAGCGGCGTTCCTTGATGATCTCTACCCTCATCCGGCGCTCCGCCCGATGGCCGATCTCGATCTGCTGATCCCGTTCGACGATGTGGCCCGGGCCCGGCAGGCTCTGGAGGCACTGGGCTACCGCGGCCTCCGGCCCGGCCTGGCCGATGCGCTGCTCGAGACCAATCACGAGATCGAGCTGGCGCGGCGGCTCCCGGATGGAACCCGGATGTATGTCGAGCTTCACTGGCGGCTCCTCCCCAAAACGTCGCTTGTCGCCGGGCCGGCGGTGGAACCGGACGCGCTCTGGACGCGCACCCGGCCCTGCAGTGACACCTCGATTGCCGCGCGGGTGCTGGCGCCCGAGGACGCTTTCCTCTTTTCAGCCCTTCACCTGCAGCGGCATGCTTATTCGAGGGCCGTCTGGTTCGTCGATCTTGCCCTGCTGATGAACAAGCACGAGCTCGACTGGCAGCGGGTGGTGCGCCAGGCCGACGCCTTCGGCGCGCGTGGCGCGCTTCATGCCGCGCTGGCGGGCACGGCTGCGCTATGCGGTGTTCACCCGCCCCGGCAGATTGAGCGAGCCCTGCGCCCCGGACCCGTCCGAGCGCGCGCCGTCTCCGCGATCCTCCGGTGGACCGAGATGTTCGGCGCCTCGGCGATCCGCGGGGAGCACGCGCTGCCGCCGAGCCGCCGCTATTTATTGAAGCTGATCCAAGCCCGTGATACGCTCGCCGCACTCGGCCGCATCGCCGAGATGATCCATCCATCCGAAGCCTGGCTGCGGGCCCGGTACGGGCTCCGGGGCCACCGATTGCCAGCGGGAATCCGCCGGCGACACCTGGCGGCGGCCTGGCGCGCGATGCTGGGCCTCGCCGGCGCCGCCTCCGTGGCGAAACCGCCCGGCGCGATTCCGGAAACGGCAACAACCGACTGAGGGGGGCTCGTGGCGCAGGACAAGCTCTACCGG
>JAUYMQ010000031.1 GCA_030698575.1 Deltaproteobacteria bacterium | reverse complement strand
TAGTAGAGGAACGCGGGCCGGGGTGTCAAGCGGTCCTCGCTTTTCCGGGGATGTGCTAGCCTTGGCCATCAACCCACCCCCGGAATGGAGACATGCTCATGCCCACGGCACGAGTGAACGGCGTAGACATCTTCTACGAGGACGTCGGAAAGGGAATCCCGGTCATCTTCGGCCACAGCCTGGTCTGGGACCACGAGATGTTCGTCCACCAGGTGAAGGCCCTCTCCGGCAACTACCGGTGCATCAACGTCGACTACCGGAACCATGGCCGGAGCGGCGGCGTGCACAAGGAGTGGACGATCCACGACTACGTTGACGACAACATCGCGCTGGCCGAGCACCTCGGCATCAAGCAGGCGCATTGGGTCGGCCTCTCGCAGGGAGGCATGATGGCCATGCGGCTCGCGCTCAAGCGGCCCGATCTGGTCCGGTCGCTGTTGATCCTCGATTCGAGCGCCGAGGGGGAGGAAGAGGCCAACATCCCCAACTACGAGATGATGGCGAACATGGCCGCCGAGCAGGGGCCCGAGACGGTCGTCGAGGGCGTGATGCCGATCTTCTTCGCCGCGGACTTCAACCGCGATCAGCCGGATCAGATCGCGGCCTACCGCAAGAAGTTCATCGACGGCAATTCCGAGGCGCTCAAGTGGGCGGTGTTCGCCGTCACGCGACGCGACGACGTGTCGAAGAAGATTTCCGCCATCAAGGCGCCCACGCTCGTCATCGTCGGCGAGCAGGACTCCGCGACCGTGCCCGCCCACTCGGAACTCATTGCGCGATCGATCCCCGGCGCCACGCTCGTCACCATCCCCGGCGCCGGGCACATGTCGCCCCTCGAGAAGCCCGAACCGGTGAACCGCGCCCTTTCCGAGTTCCTCGCCCGCGTCGACGCCTAGCAAAAGAGGGACTGTCCCACTTATTAAGTGGGACAGTCCCTCTTTCTGTCGAAATTAGAGAATAAAATCAATTGTTTGGCCTATTGTCAACCTAATCTTCCTGGCAAGTTGACACAATGGCGGCCCTCTGTTATTCAGATCCGGCCCCTAACGTGGACCCTGGATGAGCGCCTCCGACAGCCTGCGTGCCGCCCTTTCCACCGATCTCGACACGCTCCGCGAAGCCGGGCAGTACCGTTGGCTCCGGCATTTCGATTCGCTCCAGGAGCCGGTCACGCGCGTCGATGGCCGCGAGGTCGTCCTGCTCTCCTCCTCCAACTATCTGGGCCTCGCGCGGCACCCGCGCCTCGTCGCCGCGGCCCGCGAGGCCACCGCGCGGCACGGCACGGCGTCGGGCTCGAGCCGCCTCATTGCCGGCAATCATCCCCTGTACGAGGAACTGGAGGAAGCGCTGGCGCTCTTCGTCGGCGCCGAGTCCGCCCTCGTCTTCGCCACGGGCTATCTGGCGAACGTCGGCATGATCCCGGCGATCGCCGGCGAGGGGGACGTGATCTTCAGCGATGCCCTCGCGCACGCAAGCCTGGTCGACGGTTGCCGTCTCTCGCGCGCGCGCACGGAGGTCTTTCGCCACAACGACCCGCAGACGCTCGAAGCCGCGCTCCGGGCCAATGCCGAGGCCCGGCGCAAGCTCGTCCTGGTAGACGGCGTCTACTCGATGGACGGCGATCTGTCGCCGCTGCCCGATCTCCTGGCCGTGTGCGAGCGCGAGGGCGCCTGGCTTCTCCTCGACGACAGCCACGGCACCGGCGTTCTCGGCGAGCGCGGCCGCGGCACGGCCGAGCACTTCGGGCTCGCGGGGCGCGTGCCAATCCAGATGGGAACGCTCGGCAAGTCGCTCGGGAGCTTCGGCGCCTGGGTGGCGGGACCGCGCGAGCTTCGCGAGACGCTCATCAATCGCGCCCGCGGTTTCATCTTCACCTGCGCGCTCCCCCCCGCGGCGTTGGCCTCCTCACTCGCCGCCCTTCGCGTGCTCGAGGACGAGCCCGAACACCGCGCGCGCCTCTGGGAAAACACCCGCCACCTGCGCGAGGGGCTCCGTTCGCTCGGCTACGATCTCGGCGGGAGCGAGACGCACATCCTGCCCGTCTTCATCGCCGATGCGTCGCAGGTGATGCCCTTCTGCGAGGCCCTGCTCGACGCCGGCGTGTTTGCCCAGGGGATCCGCCCGCCCTCGGTGCCGGAGGGCGCCTCACGGCTTCGCGTCTGCGCGATGGCCACGCACGCCAAGGATCAGCTCGACCGCGCGCTGGAAGCCTTCGATCGGGTAGGGCGGCGAATGGGGATCATCTCATGACGGAACGCCTGACCGACGCGGAGCGCGCCCAGCGGCGCAAGGATCTCATCGAGAAGGACCAGCGCGCGCTCTGGCATCCCTTCACGCAGATGCAGGAGTGGTTGCGGGAGGAGCCGCTAGTCATCGAGCGGGGCGAGGGTTCGTGGCTCATCGACGTCGAGGGGAACCGCTACCTCGACGGCGTGTCATCGCTCTGGGTCACTGTACACGGCCACCGGCGGCGCGCGATCGACCGGGCGATCAAGCAGCAGGTCGATCGCATAGCGCACTCGACCCTCCTCGGACTCGGCAACGTGCCCGCCATCGAGCTGGCCGACCGCCTCGTGCGCATAGCGCCCGCAGGCCTGACCCGCGTCTTCTATTCCGACTCCGGCAGCACAGCCGTCGAGATCGCCCTCAAGATTGCTTTCCAGCACTGGCAGCTTCGTGGCGAAACCTCGCGCACGCGATTCCTCCACTTCGAGAACGCCTACCACGGCGACACGATCGGCGCCGTCTCGGTGGGCGGAATTGATCTGTTCCACGAGACCTACCGCCAGCTGTTGTTCACAGGTTACAAAGCCCCGGCCCCGCACGGCTACCGCTGTCCCGACAATCTGGACGAAGCGGCCTGCGGAAGGCGAAGCCTGGAGATCGTGGAAAACATGCTGCGCGCCCATTCCGGCGAGATCGCCGCCGCCATCGTCGAGCCCGTGATGCAGGGCGCGGCGGGAATGATCCCGCAGCCGGCGGGCTGGCTGGCCGCGCTCAGGCGGCTCTGCTCCGATCACAACGTGCTGCTCATTCTCGACGAAGTTGCCACCGGGTTCGGCCGCACGGGCACGATGTTCGCCTGCGAGCAGGAGGGCGTGGCGCCCGACATCCTCTGCCTCGCCAAGGGGATCACGGGCGGCACGCTGCCGCTTGCCGCGACGCTCACCACCGAAACGATCTTCCAGGCCTTCCTGGGTCGCTACGACGAGTTCAAGACGTTCTTCCACGGCCACACCTACACGGGCAACCCGCTGGCGTGCGCCGCGGCGATCGCGAATCTCGATTTGTTCGATAAGGAGCGGACGCTCGAGAAGCTCCAGCCGAAGATCCGCCGTCTCACGCGGCGCCTGAAGGAGATTGCGGCGCTGCCCCACGTGGGCGACATGCGGCAGCGCGGCTTC